>DDIP01000214.1:12858-13422 GCA_002338605.1 Proteobacteria bacterium UBA1847
AGCGGAACAGGTCCTCGGTCAGTCGAATCGCCGCCCTGGACTCATTTGAAATCAGACCGCCGCCGGCGAACGCGGTCGCTGTGTTGACGAGTTCTTCGTTGCGCTTTCCACCTGTGATTTCGACAACATAGAAAATCTGCGCCCTGACATCCACCGGCAAATCGGGTACATCGATTTGCAGCGTATTCAGCAGAGGGTCGAATACCGGATCAGCAATGCTGGTCCCGTTCATCGTCAATGACCCGGGAACGAATCGCACGCCGGATGGCAATTGATCCGTAATCACTATATTCGCTGCAACACCGCTGACTGAGGTGTTTTCGAGCACCAGCTCGTAGCGAACAAAGTCACCGGGAGCGGCAACCGTCGTCAGCGTTCGTTTTTGCAGGAACAGCGCAGAGGCCTGCGGATCCACCGGGATGTCAACTGCGATCGACACGTCACCGATCTTCGTAAATGCACTGCCGAATGATGCCGGGCTCAATTGCCACGGTGCGCCGGGCAATGCCTGCAATGTGGCGATGGGCGCGGATGACGGTGCAGCGTAAGCCGCTGGCGGAGTAA
>DDIP01000214.1:13538-23071 GCA_002338605.1 Proteobacteria bacterium UBA1847
GTAACCACCAGCCGGTAGTCGCCATCGGGAACAACGGGGAATCGGTACTCACCCGGACCGAAAACATAGACCGTTCCTGAACTGTCTGTCGTGGTAGCACCACTGACGATTGACGACGGGAACTGGCTGACGCCGTCGTTGCCGTAGACAGTCGCTGGCAATCCGCTGGTCGCATCAACGATTTCGATCGTAGCACCGCTGACGACACTGCCTGTTCGCGATTCGAACACACGCTGTACAGGGTCCAGCGATGCTGATGCCTGTGCGGTATCGGCCGAATCGGCAGGGTCACTGTAGGACACGCGGATTGATGATTTCGGAGACCCCTGTAAAACGCAGTCGCCGGATGTCACGATACCGGATGCTATCGGTAGGTAGCCTGCAAAAATACCGGTGTTCAGACCGGTTTCTGAAAGCTGTATGGTCTCGCTGTCACCGCTGGTCACATCGCTAACGGTGACGACCGCGGTGTCGATGACGAGGTAATCCAGGTTCTGATCGCTGTCCACAAGCCGGATAAATGCCGCCTCACCGATATTGAACGTTGAGGCTGGCGAAACATCCTGCAAAAGTGCCGGATCGATCGTCGTTCCGCCGAGTAGCGTGGGATTAGCAAGATTGACAAAGGCACCGCCCTGGAAGCACGCCGAAGGTCCAACGGCTTCCCGGTAGGTTCCCGATCCTGCTGCTACGACACGGGTAAATTCGACGACGGACGGGCTGCGAATGACCGCAGTGACGACAGACACCGGGTTGCTATCAACGCTTGCCGGCTGTCCGGCAAGGTCTTCGTACACAAGGTTTGCCTGATTGCTGATCACTGCGCCTGGCGGGCCGGCAAACGCCGTACCCACCACCAGAACAGCAGCAAATATCGTGGCCAGGAACCTTGACATGACGGTGCAAGCGGTACGCCAGACGTACCTCGGGGGGAGCTTTTGCTCCCCCCGAGGGTTTACCTGTACACGCTCGCATGAGCCTCGCCCGGGTGGGGCGCTGCCATGCGCAACAAGCTGCCAGCCACTCCCATGAGCGGCTGGCATGCCTGTCAACGTGTTACGTACTTTGAACACCGTGATACTTCTCTACACGCCTTTTAAGGAGTCGGATCAGGGTCAGCGATCGTGACCTGATACTGAATCGTCAAAGTCGTGTTACCAGCGACAGTGATGCCACCGACAAGATCAGCAGCTCCGACACTGATTACCGTGCCGGCAAGATCACAGCCGTCGCCGTCACCGTTCGTTTCCACGTCACAGGCCAGCTGTACACCGTCGTTGTATACGGCGACGTCACTGCCATTGTAGACAGCGCCTGCAACGTTGAGCGAAAGGTCGACCGCATTACCGAGTTCGGTCAGATCGTCACTCAGCGACACAGCATCAGCATCCGTTGCACTGCTATTGACGACGCTAATGGTGTACTCAACCGTTGCGCCCGGAATCGGCAAGCCGCTTCCAAGATCACCGGCAACTACGGCGTACGCCTTGGTCACAGCCAGCGAAGCCGTAA
Source organism: Proteobacteria bacterium UBA1847 (assembly GCA_002338605.1). Lineage (GTDB taxonomy): Bacteria > Pseudomonadota > Gammaproteobacteria > Steroidobacterales > Woeseiaceae > UBA1847. The sequence continues at coordinate 15,051 of DDIP01000214.1, forward strand.
CAACATTGAAGCCGTCAGTCTGGCTTTCAACGCCGTCATTGCCCGCATCAGCAAACACGTTCTCGATGCCGAGATCGGTATTCGCTACGCCATCAACCAGCGCCGCACCTTCGACCGATGCCGTTCCCGGCTCAGCCGCTGTAGCGTCGATCTGGATACCGGCAACCTGGCCGTTCAGCAGCGCAAGCGCAGCATCACCCCAGACGCGAATGATCACGTCCTCGTCCGCCGGCAATTCGTCAACGAACTGCGGACCACCCTGCACGGGTGCGGTGTCGGCAATGAAGTCACCACTAACGGCGAACTCGGCATTCGACATATCAGCGGTATCGCCAACACCCCGAACTGTTGTTACACCGGCCTGATCAAGCAACAGGTTGAAATCGAGTGGCGAGTTCGAGTCGTTGGTCAACAACAAATCAAAAAACGCGTCGTTTTCACCTGGCGTTACGTCGACCAGTGCGCCGCCCACCAGGCTCAGCGTAAAGTCGACCCGGCGATCGACGACAAAACTGACGGATGAGGTCAAATCTGTCTGGTCGACACCGTTGACGTCATAGTCAACAGTCACCGTATTATCAACGGCGGTTCCTGCCGCGGTACCAATAGCCATCGCCTGTTGCGTAAACAACAGTACGCCGGCCATGGCGCCTAGCCTGAGTATCAGGCCTGTCTTTCCTGTCAAAGGTTTCATCACGGTACTCCTTACCTCTTAATTAGCCGGATCATTCCGACGTTTGCCAAAGCGAAGGCTTGCCTTACACAAGACCTTCATTCCAAAACGGCTGCGAAACGAGCGGTTGCCTGCGCGCCTGCATCCAGGTTGTTTCTCAATACCCAACGAACGTGCGTGTAATCGCTGGCCTCGGCCGCGCGCGTTTCGCCATCCTCGGTTACGGTCAGCTGCTCGGCCGCAGCGAATGTCTCGCCACCGTCGACCGAAAACTGCAAATCGGCACCGGGGCCAAAACCAGAACCTTCGACGTACACAAGGTCTGCGGCAATCGGGTTGGTTATGACGACGTTGTCCGCCACTTCGTCGCTGACGTTCGTAAACGTGATCGTGTAAAACACGGTCTCGCCAGGAACAACAACATCAGCCGCAACCAGCCGTGTATCAGACTCGCCGTTGTCATTGACAAAAACTTCCTGCTTCTGCACGACCGTCTGCACGTCGAGGTGCGATTGTGCCGCGACCGAAAAACTCGCGATTACCAGCACCAGTCCACTAAAAATTCTCATTTCGCTCTTCCCTCCAATTGCTATTCGCTCTTGATATTCAATTTCATTCGTCGATCGTTACCTGGAAAACAACAGTTTGAATGCCATCTGCCTGTGTCAGATCGCCGAGCCGCACGACAACTGTCGCCGGGCCACTCGAATCCAGCTCGCCCGCATCACCATCGACGGCGTCGCTGATCGCGCCACCGTTTAGCGTGATGCTTGCGGGTACAAAAGGAGTGAACATCGGAATCGCATCTCGGAGGGTGCTCGCCGTAGCAACTCCTGCGCTGGTGACTTCAACGGTGATCGTGTAGGTAATCGTGGCACCCGGAATGGGCTGGTTACCACCGTTTGGATCGTTGACCAGCTGCGCCTTGACGACGCTGATCAGAACCTCAGAAACGAGATACTCACCGGTCGCCGCAGCGGACCCGGTTGTTGTACCGATGACGGCGTCGACACCACCGTCGCCCTGGCCGGCGAAAACAGTTCCCGCCGGGCCGCTGCCGGTCATCGATGTCGCGGTAAGTTGGCTGCGACCGATTTGACCATTACTGGCGGTACCCGGAATGTCATTAACAATAAACACATTTACTGAAGCGTCCGGCGCCAGCAGCGGTTCGTTACTTCCCGGAACGTAGGCCTGATCCGGAGCATCGAATACGCCGTTCGAATTACTGTCGAAAAAGATCGCCGGGACTGCCGGATTCGGATCGAAATCATCACCGCCGATTGCACTGTCGATCGCCAGCGCAAAGGCTTCATCGCCGTTACCGATGTTCGTCACGGTAAATAACAGGGCACGATTCAGATCATTGGGTGCAACCAGCGTCTGCGGACTTTGCAGTGTGGTCGTTACGTTAATGCGCTCAGCAACAACGATACTGGTCGTATTGGACTGTAGCGCCAGCGGTGTACCGGCAAGGTCGTAGGTGATATTCGCCGTATTCTCGATTACTGTGCCAACCGCGGTACCGGCAGCATTGGCCGGATTGCCGAGCAGAATACACAAACACAGTATCGAGGCTCGCCGCATCCAGACGAATGCCGGCGACATTTCCAAGTCTGCCAAATTCAAGGTTCATTCCTTTCACAGCAACAATCAACGCGTTGCCTGGCGCCTGCCCGCGATCATTGCGAGCCGAGGTGCAACTGTCGTTTATTCCGGACGCTAAAGCATTGTTTGGGGGCAATTATTGGTTAAATTGTGATGAAACTCTCACTTTGATCGTGAATCGCCTCACAGTCGCCGTGCATTGAGTGGCGCTGGCTGCAGCCTCCCGAAGGCGCAATCTGCGGCCGGCAATATGTCAGATTATTGGCACTCGATGGCTGCAGGTCAAAAGGATTATCAGTCTGGCCTGACGATTCCCAGCTTTTTCATTTTTGAGCGCAAGGTACTTGGCGGAATACCCAATTGCGAAGCCGCGCCATTGTCGCCGGAAATTTTCCATTGCGCTTCGTCAAGAACCGCCACAATGTGCTCTCGTTCCACCAGTTTGAGATTGGCAATCGTTGACGAAATAATTCGAGGTGACTTGTCGTCGGCGCTACTGGAAACCAGTGGTTCGACGAGATTGACGACTGGCCCGGAATTCGAGATCAATGCGCGCTGAATAATACCGTCCAGTTCGCGAATATTTCCGGGCCAGGAATAAGACCGAAGTTGACGCATCATCTCCGATGAAATCTCCTGTACATTGCGCCCGAGGCGTTTCGCATGCAATTTTACGAAGTGGTGCGCGAGCAAATCGATATCGTCACCGCGGTCACGAAGTGGCGGCAGTTCGATTGGAAACGTGTTGATGCGATAGAACAGGTCCGATCGGAATTCACCGGTCTGTACTGCCGCGACGAGATCGCGATTGGTTGCAACGACAAGCCGCACGTCGACCTTGATTGTCTTGGTACCGCCCAGTCTTTCGAATTCCCCTTCCTGCAATACGCGCAATAATTTTGCCTGCAGCTCGATCGGAATCTCGCCGATCTCATCGAGAAATAGCGTTGATCCGTCAGCAAGATCGAAGCGACCGCGTTTCTTGCTGTCGGCGCTTGTGAACGCACCTTTTTCGTGCCCGAACAATTCGCTTTCAATCAGGTTGGCTGGTAACGCGGCGCAGTTGACCTTCACCAGGGGACGATTACGCCGGTCGCTGTGCTCATGAATAGCTCGTGCAATCAGCTCTTTTCCGGTGCCTGTTTCGCCGAGAATCAGCACCGGTATTCGCGTATTGGCCACCTGGTCCACCTGGTGCAGACAGCGCAGGACTGCGCTGTTTTCACCGACGATCTCATCGAATCCCTGTCGGCGTTCGACCTCCTCGCGAAGATAGACATTTTCCGCTTCCAGGCGGTCAGTGGCATTACGCAATCCGTCCAGCGCATCCGCCAGCGCGCGCTTGGATTTGAAGCGCAGCATTGAATTGGCGAGTACGTCGAGGAATACGCTGACGTCCGACACCAGTTGATCGCCCCAGGCTTTCTCCTCCACGACACGACCGAGCGTCATGCCACCAACGATTTCGTTTTCGATATTCAGAGGCAGTACGAGTAATGACTTCAGGTCATTGTTCAGCAGGTTCTGCCTGTCAACAGCCATGTTGTCGGGCAGGTCTTTGACGCTGTCGATTCGAACGACTTCCCGATTGTCCGCGATGTTTTTCCAGAAAAGGGGGTACTTGTCGATCGACACGGTACCGCCAAAAGGGTTGATTCCAGAACGACTCCAGACGCTGACCACGGATACCCTTTCCTCAACGCGATCGTCTACCCAGAACATCATTGCGCGGTCCACTTCGAAAAACGTCGCAATTCGCCCGATACATTCGCGTATCGCATCGCTCGCCTGGTCATCCGGCGTCGTTACGAGTTTTGTTGAAACATCGGCAACCAGCTTCTGGAATTTTTGCCGATGCCGCAGCTCTGCCTTTGCCAGTCGAATTTCGAGCACGTTACTCTCGACACCCCAGATTCGTTCGAGGCAGCCCTTACGAACCACGCCAATCAGGTTAACGCGCAGCGCGCGGTCTTCGCCGGTCAACGTCCTGTAATTGAATTCGTAGTCCTCAATGCGGTAACCGCTTTCGACAAACGCAGTCATCATCGCCGAGTGCGCCTCGAAATCCTTCGCTCTATCCAGCTCGCCGTAACGCTGCCCGATAATCTCGGTAATGTCCCCGACCTCAAGCTCACGAACGAACGCGTCGTTGGCGCGATGCAACTGCGCGTCGAGCACCGCATCGATATGTGTGGCGACCGACTCGTAAATCGACAATGGCATGTCGAATCGGTAGCAGTACACCGAATCCGTCGTGGAATCGAACAGGTAGCGAAAACGGCGATCGGACACATTGCGGCTGCTGCGCAGGTCTTCGACCAGTGCATTCCGGGATACTACCTCGTGCTCCATTTTTCGACGGACAAACATCAGCATGACAAGGCCGATCGCGATCAAAGCGAACGCCGTTCTCGACAAACCCCAGTGCAGCCAACTCGCAGAAAAGAAGCTCGAACTTAGCGCCGGTGCAAGCCCCGCGTCCGTAACCATGAAGCCGTAGAGCAGGTCGGAGATATGGGCGATCGCGGCAACCACGACGCCGGTCGCAATAACGCTGCCGCCGGGCGGCATCTGCCTGTAGCGTTTTGAGGCGCCGGCGACCAGCACGTAAATCAGAATCGCGAGTGCGGTTGCAATAACGACAATGTCGACAAGGCTGACGAAGACATCGACACCGGTCACGGTCGGGCCACTTTCTTGGCGTATCGGGGTGTACTTTGCGTTATCGAACCGGGACCGGGCGGCCGTCCCGAATGGGCGATCCGGCTGTCAGCGAGGCACATCATGTTGCGGTCTTATGCTCTATCGGTTCGCCCCAGCCCATGCACCATTTCTACACAGTCACGAGTCATAAGTCACGATATTTCGCGACTCTGTCGCCATTTCGCGACCACAACACAACTTATTGATTATATTACGAAAGTTACTAATTATTGTAAGTTATTGTTTTTTATGTATTTAGTGAATTGGAAGCACGATTTTTCGCCAGTTGGCACACTTTCTGCACCATATGGGCTGTATGGCGCAAGAATGGGTGGTGTCACAGTGTTGACCTGACGCCACAGGCAGTCACAACAGCGCTCCGACAACGGGAGATGATCGTGCTGGAAAGGAAAGACAAGATTGATATTGTGCTCATCGCGGATCGGCCAGGGCGAGCTACGATGTTGCACGACATTATGCAGGACAGCGGCGTTTGCGGAACGATCCGGCGCCTGACGCCCGGCGACCGGGCGATACAACGCGTCCGCCAGACTGGCGAATTTCGCCGGGTGCCCTTGCCGGACCTGATCTTTTTCGATTTCAGCAATACCGACAAGCACAACATTGCCGTGCTGCGCGAAATCGCGTTCGGTCCAAAAAAGTCGACGGTACCGGTTATCCTTCTGACCAGCCCGGAAACCGAGGCACTGCTTGATAGCGGTGACATCGACGGAGGTGGTGCTGTGATGTTGACGCCGACCTCGCTGTCAACCTGCGCGGAACGAATGCGCACAGGCAATCGCAAAGCGTTCTTCAAGGCACTGGGCATTTTCTATGAATTCGGACCAATCCTGGTGCGTACACCCGAACCTGTGCTGGCACAGGACGCTGTTGAGGATGTGATATCAGCATGAACAAAGTTTGAATCGGCGCAAGCTCTCGTATTAACGTATTCGCGACAATCAACAGGAGAGCGCCGTGCCCGTCGAGGAACAAACCCGATTTCTTCAGGAACTGGCTGAAGATCTGAATTCAAAGAACATTCGGCTGCCGTCATTTCCCGACGTCGTCATCAATATTCGCACCGCTCTTGAGGACCCGACCTGCAGTTCCGAACGCCTGGCATCCGTCGTGCGCACGGACGCCGTGTTGGTCGCGCGCCTGCTGGTGGCCGCCAATTCCGCCTTTCACAATCGTGCCGGAATTGAAATTACCGACCTTGACCTCGCGATCAGCCGTTTGGGTTTCGAGGTCGTGCGCAACACTGCCATCACACTTGCGGTTGAACAGATATTCGCCGCATCCGAACACGAGAAACTCAAGAGTGCAATCAAGGAAATCTGGGGCAGCAGTCTCTCACTCGCTTCCATGAGCTTTGTGATTGCAAGAAACGCCGGCAACATCAATGCCGACAACGCTTTCCTTTGCGGCTTGTTGCACGAAATTGGCAGGCTCTACATCCTGACCAAAGCAACCAGCTATCCGAAATTACTGGGCGACCCGGAGTCGCTGAAGGCCGTGCAGGACCAGTGGTATGCCAGCGTCGGCAAGTCGATCATTGAGGCCTGGGGGTTTTCCAGCGAAATCGCCGAATCGCTGGACGACGGAGACCGTGTCACGTCTGCGGGCGGTCCGCCGAGCCTTGTGGATGTGGTGTTCCTGGCGAAACTGGTCCTCAGTGCTGATGAGCCGACGGAGGACGACGCCTTTGCCGACCCCGCGGGCAAGCTCAATGTCAGCGCGGAGACATTGCCGATGATTCTCGAGGCCCACGAGCTGCACGCACGGTCGATGCGTCAGTCTGTCGGCGGTTAACCGGGCACACAAGACGCCCTTCAGGCATCAATCCTGCAGGGCGCTGTTCGTTACGCGGTCGCGCCGCGGCTACTGTCGGAAGGCGACGTCGTAGCGAGTGTCTATTGCATAGCTTGTTTGCGAATTGTGAGCCTGGATACTGCCTCGCGACGGCACACCGTCGTCGCCTCGCGCTTCGAGTATCTGGGCGATGTCGCCCGGGATCTCGCCAAAGACAATATTGTGACCGCTCAGATTGAAAAGATTGAGGTCAATGCCCACGAGCCCGCCGAAGGAGTTGCTTGGCTGCTGGTAGCTTGCGTCGGTATTGTCGACGGGTCCTGCAATCAGGCCGGCCCCGCGGAGGTGCTTCCAGATCTTGCGTGATTCGGAGCCATTGTTCGTGCTGCTCCAGCCGCCGGCGATGTTGCCATTGCCATTGCCATTGTCCGCCGTGCGCCAGGTTCCCGAGAATCGTGTAGCCGCGGCGGGATCATCACCCGGCAGGACACCGTAGCGGTCCTGGTAAGCAAAAATCGCGGCTGACACGCCGGCAAAATCGTTTTCGATACGCTTGATTTTTGCGTTCGTAATCATCTCGCGACCCTTAAGGACTCCACCGATCAGCAGCCCGATGATGACCAGTACAATGGCGATTTCGACAAGCGTAAAACCCGACTGCCGATACTTGTTAAACGATTGCATTTTCACAGCTCTGCCTCACTTTTTCGTTCGTCCGATGACCACCGCGCCATGTCTCATGCGGTTTCCGGCCTACCATGAAGGGGTTATCGGCTGGATTCACAGCAGCTTTAGCTTTTTCACGGCAAATGACCGGCATCGACCAGGCGGCCATACAACTGATTCGGCGCCATCCATAGCAACTGGTCGTCGAACTCGCCGCCCGGTAACTCACTTCGTCCGCGCAGGACGAATACCGGATCGGAGGCTACGCGGTAGCTTGCGGCTGACGGACCGCCACCGAGGTTCGCGCCAACGTTTTCAAGCTGATCTGCCGATGAGAACGCTGACCAGTCCTTGCCCAGCGAATAGACGACAACTGGCGCACCCGTGGTCAGCGTATCGTTGCCCGACGCGCATGCGGTTGCCGACGAACCGGTCGCCGTACGGCAAACGGTGAGGTCCGGTGCCAGGAGCGGCATGGTCACCGCCGCCAGTTCGCCCGGCGTGACGAAGTCCCAGGCGCCGTTGCCGTCTGCATCACTGGCGGTGACGCTGTAGC
>DDIP01000044.1:0-1395 GCA_002338605.1 Proteobacteria bacterium UBA1847
TTTCTGGTTTGCGCTGGAAGACGCCACCATCGACAACGGCTGCATGCATTTTATTCCAGGCGCCCACAGGGGGCCGCTCAAGGAACTGCATCATCGTGGCAGCGACGGCAAGATGGGCTTCAAGACGCTTGATCATACGCCGTGGCCAAAAGGTGCGACGCGGCCGGCTGAGGCGACGGCGGGCACGCTGGTGATATTTGACGGCAGGGCGCCGCACATGAGTGGCCCCAATCGTTCGGCGCGTTCACGGCACGCCTATACGATCCATGTGATCGACAAAAACAGCCACTACCCGGCCGGGAACTGGTTGCAACGTGGCCCCGACCTGCCATTGCGCGGCTTCGACTAGGAACCCCCTTGCTCTTTACTGACGTTATTCGCACGAAGCGTGACGGTGGTTCCCTGTCAGGTGAACAGATTCAATTCTTCGTAGATGGCCTGGCTGACGGCAGCCTGCCGGCTGAACAGGTTTCATCGCTTGCGATGGCGATCTTCCTGAATTCGATGAGCTTCGAGGAGGCGGGTCTGCTGACCTCGGCGATGGCGTCATCGGGTACGGTCCTGGACTGGGGAAAAGAGAATCTTGGCGGACCGGTGGTCGACAAGCATTCGACCGGCGGGGTGGGCGATAAGGTCAGTTTCCTGCTAGCACCCATCGCCGCAGCCTGTGGTTGTTTTGTGCCGATGATATCCGGCCGGGGCCTTGGCCATACCGGCGGCACGACAGACAAGGCCGAGTCGATCCCGGGATACAACGCGACGCCGGACTTCGGCCTGTTTCGAAAGGTCGTCCGGGAGGTGGGCTGCGCCATAATCGGCCAGACTGAAGATCTCGCGCCGGCTGATCGCCGTTTTTACTCGATCCGCGATGTGACCGGCACGGTCGAGTCAGTGCCGCTGATAACCGCATCGATTCTCGCCAAGAAAATTGCAGCGGGTCTGGATTTCCTGGTGATGGATATCAAGCTCGGCAATGGTGCGTTCATGGAGTCTACGGAGCGAGCGCGTGAACTGGCCAACAGCATCATCGCAACAGCGGCCAATGCGAATCTCAAAACGCATGCATTGATCACCGATATGAACGAAGTGCTGGGCACGACGGTTGGCAACGCGCTGGAAATACGGGAGTCGATGCGATTCCTCCGCAATGAAGTTCGTGAGCCGCGTCTTGACGATGTCGTTTTGTCGCTCTGTGCAGAAATGGTGTTTATCGGTGGGATTGAGCCTGACCGAGAGAAGGCGCGTGTGCGTTGCGACCAGGCGGTCAGCAGCGGCAAAGCCGCGGAAGTTTTCTCACGCATGACCGCCGCGCTCGGTGGCCCACACGATTTTGTCGACAACTACGACGCACACCTTGCCCGGGCCCCGGTCACCCGGGCGGTGCATACAAAGGGC
>DDIP01000044.1:1513-11458 GCA_002338605.1 Proteobacteria bacterium UBA1847
GTGTTGACGTCCGTCAACACGCGAGCCGTCGGCAACGCGATCATCGAGTTGGGCGGCGGACGACGGAAGGTCGGCGAGAAGCTTGATTTTGCAGTCGGCTTTTCTGATTTTGCATCCGTAGGCTGCATGCTTGACAGAGATCGGCCGCTGGCTGTCATTCATGCGGCCAGCGAGGCCGATGCGGATACGGCAACCGCAAATCTGCTGAAGGCCTGCCAGACCGGTGATATTGCGCCAGAAAAACGCGCGGTCATTTGCGAGATTTTGACCGGATAAGAGCCCTTGATGCGGTAGACTAGGCCCACGAAAAACAATAATCAGATCGGGGGAGATCATGCCCAATCTCATCGGTATTGCCGGTATCGTCGTCATACTTGGTATCGCGTTTTTGTTCTCGAGCAATCGCAAGGCAATCAACTTCCGAATCGTCGGTGCGGCATTTGCGTTGCAGGTCATTGTCGCGACGATAGTGCTGTACTGGGAGAGAGGCCGGGCGGCAATTGAAACCATGAGCGAAGGCATCATGGCTGTCATAGGATTTTCGAAGGCCGGTATCGATATGGTCTTCGGGCCACTCGCGAACACCGAGATCATCGGTTTCAGTTTTGCGGTCAACATACTGCCGATCATTATTTTCTTTTCAGCACTGATGTCGGTGCTGTATCACCTGCGCGTTATGGAGTGGATCGTCAAACTCGTTGGTGGCTTCCTGCACAAGGTCATCGGCACCGGAGCGGTCGAATCAATGAACGCGGCTGCGAACGTATTCGTCGGTCAAACTGAGGCACCTCTCGCAGTACGCCCGTATCTCAAAGGCCTTACCGAGGCACAAATGTTTGCGGTCATGGTCTCCGGTCTGGCATCGATTGCCGGTACCGTACTGGCGGGTTACGCATTGATGGGGGCGGAACTCAAGTACCTGCTGGCAGCCGCATTCATGGCGGCGCCGGGTGGGCTGCTGATGGCGAAAATTGTGATGCCGGATGACCAGGTTGCCCCTGCAGGCGGCCACGAAAAACTCGTGATAGAGAGAAGCGAGCACAAGAACGTCATTCTTGCTGCAGCATCTGGCACGACTGATGGTCTGCGCCTTGCGGCAAACATTGGCGCAATGCTGATTGCTTTCGTTGCTTTGATCGCGATGTTCAATGGACTGGTGGGCTGGATCGCGGGATGGTTCGGCTACGAGTTGACGCTACAAATGATTCTCGGGTGGATATTTAGGCCGTTGATGTTCCTGCTCAGCGTACCCTGGTCGGAAGCGCAGGCCGCGGGCGCACTGTTCGGAGAAAAATTGATCCTTAACGAATTCGTCGCCTTCTCGCATTTGAACGAATACCTGGCAGGTATGAGTCCGCGGACGATCGCGGTCGTTACATTTTCGTTGTGCGGTTTCGCTAACCTGTCATCAATCGCAATTCTGCTCGGTGGCCTTGGAGTGCTCGTTCCCGAAAAACGTGACCTGATCGGCCAGCTGGGGTTGAAAGCCGTGCTGGCCGGTTCCTTGTCCAACCTCATGAGCGCTGCATTGGCAGGGTTGCTATTGACGTTCTGACGCCGTGCCAGCGCGCCCGATAATAATCGACTGCGATCCTGGACAGGACGACGCTGTTGCCCTGTTCCTGGCGATGTCCTCACCCGATGAACTCGAGGTGCTGGGCATCACGGCGGTGGCAGGCAATGTTCCATTGCGACTGACGGAACGTAACGCCCGGGTAATGTGCGACGTCGCCGGCCGGCGTGATATTCAAGTATTTGCGGGTGCCGAGAAACCACTGATCAGAGAAGCCATCAGTGCCGAGTACATTCACGGCGAGACCGGTATCGACGGAATGGACGTGTTTGATCCCGTGACGCCGTTGCAGTCGCAGCACGCGGTCGATTTCCTGTTGGAGACCGTGGGAAATGCGGCGCCAGCGAGTATTACACTGGTCCCGACGGGACCCCTCACGAATATTGCTGCGGCGATTATCGCCGACCCACAAATTATTGAAAACATAAATGAAATTGTGCTCATGGGCGGCGCGATGCGTGAGGGCGGCAATCGCACGCCGTCAGCAGAATTCAACATTCTCGCCGATCCGCATGCGACCGACATTGTGTTCAGTTGCGGACGACCGCTGACCGTAATGGGCCTCGACGTGACGCACAAAGTGTTGTCGACGCCGGAACGAGTCGAGCGAATCGCGAACATCGACAACGCCGTGGCCGCCGCCACAGCCGGCATGCTGAGTTTTTTTCATCGCTACGATACCGAGAAGTACGAGTCGCCCGGACCGCCGTTACACGACCCCTGTACGGTTGCCTACCTTTTGCGGCCGGATCTGTTCTGTACAAAGCGGTGCAATATTGAGATCGAAACGGAATCCGAACTGACGATGGGTCATACAGCGGTGGACTTCTGGCATGTCACCGATCGGCCGCGGAATGCGAACTGGGTATTTGATGTTGATGCCAACGGATTCTATGAATTGCTGACCGAACGACTGGCGCGTTTCTAGAGCGGGGTTTCGGAAATACTTCCCGTTGGACGCCTCGCGCAAATCCCAAAACATGCCGCTCATGAGTGACCGACTTGCGTGAGTGGTGAGGTCTGCTTTAGCGTCAATACCGGCCGCTTGAACGGCCGCTTTCAGGGTATGATGGAGTTTCGCTAGTGACAAAGCGGACCTGCTTTTTGGTATTAGTACGGATGAATCGTAACTATGATTTCTTCAAAGGAGCAAAGGAAGATTTCTAGCAGGGCACGAGTGCTGGCGTGGGTGATTGTAATCTGCGTCGCCGTGGTGTTCATTGACTGGATAATTCAATTAGTGTCCGGCAGGAGCGGAGGTTCGACTCTTGGTTTTGGCGTTACGGCGCTTGGCGCTTTGGGTTTGTTGATTATTGGCCCGCTGTCTCTATCAATTGCTGTCAGAGGCCGACCACCCGGTTGGTGGTCATCAATCGAGGATTCGCTCGACGTTGATAAGGCCCTGCGCCGTTACCTCGAGAAGCGCAATCGATAGTGATTAATCCTAGTTCGTAGCGAACGACTCCTTCTGGCCGAACTGAGCCAGTTGCAAGGAATGGGTTAACATGACGGCTACTGACACTATGCAGGCGCTCGACTCCACCGGGCTGTAGACCCCAAAATCAAGAGGAAACAGCCAATGAACCTTTTGGCAAAGTCGCTACGCCTGTATTTGATTTCTGCGAAGACCGCAATTGTCATCAAGGTATTTTGCTTCTGGGCATTTTTCTGGCTAGTTCTTGCCGGATTGCAGACTGTGCCTTTGCAAAGCCTCGGTAGCGCGGCATCTCCAATTGGCGCGTGTATTGCGATAGTGGCGACACTGCTTCTCATAGTGGCCTTGTTACGGATTGATCGAGGATCTCTTTACGAAATCGGTCTCAGTTTCACGTCAAGAGCCCTACCGCAATTTGTTTTGGGAATTGGCTTGGGTGTCGCGCTAGTGGCGGCCATGGTGTCCGCGATGCTACTCCTAACCCCGCTAGAAATTGAATCATCCGCTAACAGCAATTTTCTTAACATTGTTGGTGTGTCCTTCGTGGTTCTGCTCGCTCTCGCCATGATGGAAGAGCTAGCGTTCCGGTCGTATTCATTGTTCGAACTACGGCAGGCGTGGGGTATCCGGCCAGCCGTCTACGTTACCTCAATTGCCTTCGCGTTCTATCATGGTCTTGCGTTTGAGAACCTACTTGGCCCTGGCGTCTGGGGCATATTTTTTGGGTGGATGGCGATCTCGACAAACAGTATCGCGCGGCCGACAGGGTTTCATATGGGGCTCAACTGGTTGCAGGCATTGATGGGAATGAAACCTGAGTACAGCAAGTCAGTCTGGGACCTCTCAGTTGGGACCAGCTCTGGCTATATTGGTGTCGAGGAGTTGGGTCTTGTGATGCAAGTGGTCCTGTTAGTTGCTGGTATTTCAATTGTCGAACTGCTTGTAGCCAGGCAAAGTAAAGGCGCCTAGACAGACCCTTTGGGGAAAACCGATGTCTGCTTCTGGCCGTACTGATTCGGTCGACGATTCACTTGCTTGGTGGCTGGTTTAGGTGCGAGCAGCCACTCCATGTTACCGCGGAAACAACTTCTAGAATTCACTATAGGTTTCGCGAATAACTTACACCCGTGGGATAGTGACCGACCGCCAAGACTCGCATTGCCGCCGGTCGATTGAATTGTTGTAAGATGACGGCAGATGACCCAAACTGGCCGATGAGAAACTGAGCCTCAATTAACCCTTTCCGGCGGAACGACACGTTTCTGAGGGTATCGGCACCGTTTATGGCTAGGAGTTCGAGAAATGACTATAAGAATCTCTGTTTCCTCGTCATTGGTCTTGACGGTCTGCTTGTTTGTTGAATTTGCCTATGCGAATCCGGCCGATGGTTATCGCGACGCTCAGAGAATAATCGTGATTACTGACGACGAAGCGATTCACTATGCCTCATTTTGCGGATTCTATGAGCTTCGTGAACTCTTAACGGAAAGTATTGAAAACGTTATGGATTCCACTGACGTGGTGGGCACCCCTAAGTTCGAGCTACGCGTTCTAGCTAAGTCTGGAGAGCACAAAGCCTACGTCGGAGACCACTGGATCAGCACCGATGAGGGGACGGCAATGATACCGTCCGCCACATACAAACGAATCTTGAAATACGTCGAGATGCGAAAAGGATCAGGTGCCGCGAGGTCTACGGTCAGCAAGTCGGTCAGACAAATTTTACGCCGAATACAAGACCCTGCGTATGTCGAAGAGAATATGTGCTCAAAACGCTAGCTGGGTCGCGGACGTCCGACCGGTATTGGCCGTTCTGCGACGGTCGCCAGGATTGATGTATGATTTCTGTTGTTTACTCTAAACGGCTATTCACGCTCTAGGTGAGAATTGAATTTGAGTCGTCTCAGATCCGTGCTGTCTATCGTAGAAATAGTGTTCGGATTGGCTCTGATTGGGTTTGGTGTGTACGGATTTTGGCTTAGCCGAGATTGCACCTCGACTTCTTGTGGTGCTCTAGGAGTACTAGGCATCATCTATTCTTGGGTAACTGGCTTATTGATACTGACTGCGGGAATTTCTTCATGGTATTGGCAGAAACTCCCGCTGCTCGCAATTCAGGCATCTTTGTTGTCAGCACTGACTGCGTTTCACTTACTGCTGGAATACTCCTAGCCAGTGACTGCTTCTAGCAGTAAGGCGACTATCGCCTAGTTTGAGTTACAGTTTCTGCTACTGAGCTTACCGGACGTTGACGCGAAATAATGACTTGGTTGCCGATTAACCCGTTTTGCTTGGTCAGGTATTTGCAGAAGGTAAATGAACGCCTGCATCACCTCGAGTAGCTATCGGTCGAATAAACTGGCGTGAAATGTCGGCTGGTAACTGGCTCAAAGCAGCAGATCATGAAACACAATTTTCTCGAGAATGTCGAGGAGTCATGTCTAAGATAATACTAACTCTTGTGGTCAGTACGCTGCTCACGCTCGCTGTAATAGCGATGTTCCAAAAGGGACCTCGCAGTCGGGGAATCACACAACCGGGTGGTTTGGAATTGCCTGTAGCATTGACTAACGCAAACTCATCGACCACCAACGCCGTTCCAAACAACGAAAAAATCGTGGAACAGACTGTTCAACAGAATGAAGCAACGGTGCGACCGGGAACGCATGAGCCGTTGGTCATGCCGGAGCAACCGCACATTGAATCTCCGCATACTGACTTGCCCGAATTGAAACAATCTCAACCGAGCTCCGAACCTGGATCTAGCTCAGGCCCCGACCTAAGCCTCTATACACCTGAAATAGCGGAACTGCTAGACGACAGCATGCCGATGAGATTGCAGAAACGGTACGAATTAGACGAGAGGGAAGATTCGTGGGCATCTTCTATGGAAGAGAAGCTACTCACCTACCTGGATCAGCGACTTGCTCCGTCCCAATTCTACATAGCACGAGTCGATTGTCGTACCTTCAACTGTGAAATTCACTTGCTAGGCCACAGCTCCAACGCTATCCTATTTTGGGAGTCAACTACTTGGGACCTCATCAATCAGCCATGGCACGACTTCGACAGGATGTTTACAGGCACTAGCAATGTTCGACTAGATGTGATCGGAATCGCTTACATGCTTTCAATTGACAATTTTTGAATCCTGTAGTCCATGGCTGAAGTTTACCGAATGTGTTGTATCGAACGGTTGAATCCGCAACTCAAAGGTGACGGTCGCCTGGGTTGAGGTAGAATAGCGGCTGCCGACCCAATGCGGTCGGTCGTAAGACAACGTACCGATTCAGAACCCTGACCCCCGCTCTTGCTTGGCAATTGCTATAAAGGCCGCATTTTCTACTCTATGCAAGTATTCGAACTAAAGGTTCCCCCAGTTGCACTTGCTTTGGTATTCGCTGTCGTCATGTGGGCTGCGTCAACTCTCTTTTCGGCCGCCTCGCTCTCATTGCCAGGCACTTCGATCGTCGCTTTCGCCTGCGCATTTCTTGGTGGCGGAATTGCAGTCGCTGGTGTATTCGCTTTCAGGAAGCACAGCACCACAGTGAATCCAATGAAACCGGAGACTACGGCGTCACTCGTGACTGCCGGCATCTACCGTGTAACTAGGAACCCTATGTACTTGGGTCTTGCATTAGCACTTGTGGGGTGGGCGATGCACCTGGCAAATTTGGCTGCGCTGTTTCTAATTCCGGTATTTGTAGCGTACATGACTCGATTCCAAATCAAGCCCGAGGAGCGCGCATTGCTGGCAAAGTTTGGGCCGAGCTTCGCCGACTACATGGCCGCAGTGCGCAGGTGGATATGAGAATGGCCTAACGAATCGTGACACTGACTTCCCGAATAGCCAGTATCGAACGAGCGCGAGAAACGCTAAACTTCAAGACACCGGCGGAACGTTTTAATGAAATGTGTTGCGTCGACCGGTTGAATCCGCAACCCAAAGCAGACGCTTACGAACGGGGCATGATTCGTGAATGTGAAAGGGAAAATGTTGCCGCTCGTGCGGGTGACAGGCGTTGTGATAGGCATACTCGGTTTCGCAGCTATTCCGTTCAATGCCGTGAAAGCTGACGGGCTTCAACTGACCCTCAAAACCATCGCCTGCTTTTTTGCAGGGGCTATCTTATTGTTCGCGGCGTTCTTCGGAAAGTACCCGTGGGACCGAAGTGGGGCTAAGTCGCGCGGTGAGATGAAATGAAAAAGCACGATTTCTTCATAGTGTCGGATGACGGAAGCAGTATTAATGGGTTCATCATTAAGGCCTATTCTCGTCAACAAATACAGCAGATATTTGGCGATCCGAACTCAAATTGGATATCCATTTTTGAAAGTAATTATGACGATCATGAAATTTACGTGACCAGAGTCAAGGATAATTTGGAAGCGTTGACGTTTGACGTTGATCGGCCAACCGGGATGCTCGAGTACTATATGCAGAAAAACAAAGTTATTTTCGCAGGTTCGGCAAACAATGAAGAGATCGAAAGATTGTCAAAAAAACACAAAAGATGAGTTTTCTGTAGTCGGTGTGATCGGCCGCCGAACGCAGACCGTCGTCCAGATTGGGCTGAAATAAAGCGATCCGTCGCGAGATAGTTCGTGAATTGCCAGGTCGGTGCCAATTGGTTGTGGCAGCTTTCGAATTTGTAGATAAGCGCGTGACTGGAAAGCACCCGTTAGACATCCATCGACTTCATTTTCTTTAGTTCGATTTGTTCGTATCGAGCTGGGCCACGTTTCACTATGTGACGGCGGCTTCTCTTTGTCAATCGTCGTTCGTGGAGTATTGTCAGATTGATCGCCGGTAGCGGTCTAATCGACCACCGCATCAAGCACGATTGCAAACGCGCTGCCAGGGGTCAAACTGGTGGCAGTTCCCGTTACCGTTGTGCCAGCAATACTGATTCCAAACGGATCGGATTCATCGGCACCAGTATCGTTGTCATCCTCGGGTGTCACTGCTCCTGCGCAACTTGATCCAGAGAGCATTGAGCCAGCAACGAATGTGACATCTGGGGGTAAGGGATCAGTGGCTATAAGAGACTGTGCCGTCGTTTGCCCGATATTAGTTGTCAAAATGCAATAGCGTATTGTCGCTCCGGGAATGGCCTTAGGGCTGGTCGTGCTCACGCCATCGGAAACAACTTCCAGGGATTTGGCGACAGCCAGACCGGACCTTGTATTCGTATAGGTGCAGCTAATCGCTGATTCTCCCGTCGCAATGGTCAACCCGTCCGCAAGATTTGTGTCTGCCGCGCCCGTGCATGCCAGTGAGGACACATAATTTGCAACGTTAGTACCTGCAAGTGTTTCTGCGAACTCGAGCGTATCCCCGAATGCTGCCGGTGTAGGTGTTGCATCCGTATCAATCTCGTTGGTACCACCTGCATCAGAATTCAGCGTATCGATAACAAAACCACCATTCGAAACGGTGATAGTCGCGTCATCACCAATGGCCGCACCTATCCACTGTTTGTTCAACGTCACGAGAGAATCATTATCAATGATGTTATAGATTGCATTCGCCTGCCCGCTGCCACCACAGGTACTACTGCTTGTTATTGTGTAATTTGCGGGCACCGGTGTAATCGACATTTGGATAGATTCAGTACTTTCGACGCCAGTGTCATCGAGAATAGCGATTCCCAGAGGAATCAGCCCCTGAACATAGTTGCCAGCAGGGACATTAACGCTGAAGGTCGCTGTGCCACTTGGCGTCGTGTAATCGTCGCCCAGTGTTGCAGTGCCGCCGGTAATATTCACGACAACATCAAATGCCACCACTACATCGCCGGAAATAACAATACTCGTTAGATTTGCGCCAGGAACTGTTTCGGATCCAGAGGCTGTACTACCGTCAAATTCCAGAAAGGGAGTCAAATTAATGGTAATTGCATCCAGAAAGTTTCCGTAGCTGCCTGGGTCTGTCGTTCGAAACTGAACCCGTTGAATTCCGGACGGCCCCGTATAGGAAACGCCCGAAGCGCTATTGAGATTCCAGCCCTGGGGTACTATGGATGCCTGGCTACCCAAAACCTGGAGTGTGGTGCCAGCACTATTCGCAATTTCAAACGTAACGTTCTGAACAGGGGGTCCACCCGAGCGAGCCCGGTGTGCGAAGGTCCAATTGAAAATATCGCCGTTAACCAGGCAAACCTCCTGGTACAGCGCACCGGGTGAGTTAGCGTTCAGTTCAGCATGCACAGACCCCTCATAAGAGGTCACACCCTGAAAGGTGCTATCCCATTCTTCAATTACCCCGGTCGTACTCAGCCATCCAGGCACAACAGAATCCGGAAACGCTTGCCAATTCGGCGGACCCGTCCCCTGCGGATCATTGCTTTCAAAACCGGTATTGGTCATTGACCGCTGATATTGTGCCCACGCAGCCTGGGGGCTACACAAAAGTGCACCGAGAACTACGATAACTGACAGCGAATGGATTTTCATTGGTCTTGATAAGCCGCTCAAAGCCGATTTGGTCGACGTACTGGCAAGTCTAGCCCTCTCAATCACCCGAAAAGGTGATGAAACTCAAAATTCAATCAAAAACCAACGCATGCAAGAGTAGTTTATATCGATGAGCAAACAGGGGTCGAACTGAGCCGCTCGGCTGGGGCGGTCCTGGAAACGAAGGATTCACACTTCCCGCACCGGTGCTGCCAGGATCGTAGTGATAGAATCAGCCATCGCTGCTGCAAGGCAGCGGTACGTGTGTGTATTGCGGAGAAGTCAGATGTCCGAGGATACGAACGAAGCCGACGACGAGACACTGCCAGACGAGCAGTCTCAATCAATGCTTGCCCATACTGAGCGGATCTTTCTTCGGTTGACGTTTTGGCAAACAGTATTGTCCGTCGTAGGCGCATTCATAGCAGTTGTAGCTCTTTATGCTGCATTGACAGAGTCTGCGGCTGTGCGGCAGCAGACA
>DDIP01000044.1:11574-16066 GCA_002338605.1 Proteobacteria bacterium UBA1847
CAGCGGCAGCCGTATGGCCGTTTGTTCAGTTGTCGGTTGAAGACAGCGATACCGGCGAATCAGCCAAATTCACTATGTCATTTACGAACGCGGGCGTTGGTCCCGCAAAAATGCGGACAATGCGCCTGGTTATCAATCGTGAGCCGGTCCGCGATTGGGCAAATGCAGTTACGCGCCTTGGCGGACAACTTACCGATAATATGAATAGAAACTTCATCAGCAATCGCGTCTTGAGTCCCAACGAAAGAGTGGATGCGTTCCATACGAATGACCCGGAACTCGCGCGCAGGTTTCAGGCGGTAATGGATAATCCCGAGAGTTACCTAACATTCTGTTATTGCTCAATCTTTGACGAGTGTTGGGTAGCCGACAGTCGACAAGACCTCCAGGACCCGGACATCGTGGAGGAATGTCCGAACTTCGGTGACGCCGCATTTCGGAATTGAGATAGTGTGCCAACTGCCGAAAGCACAGAAAGATTCTGCAAACATTATTCCGAGAAGATGGCTCTACAAGAATTTCTGCCGCGGAATGACTGCAATGAGTATTATCAGCAAAGCGTTTTTGGGATTAATCCTCACCCTGGTATTGGCCGTATTCTCGTTAGTTGCGATCGGCAATGGATGGGTGCCAACCCTGGGAAATAAATACACTGAGGTATACTTTGGCGAGAAGCCGCGAGGGTGGGTCCTCTGGCATGCATCTGGGTGGACGGACCATAGGATTTTTTTCGTCTTTACTGCGGACGACGACTGGGTCAAACGCGTAGCCGAGTTCGGAAACCTTGACGAAGGGGGTAAAATGGCGCGGAAGGACTGTCTGTTGACCTCCAACCCCCCTTGGTGGTTTAGCCTGTCACACGGTACTCAAGGCGTGTGTTGGGAACGCCGAGAAGGTCATGCCGGCAATCTGAAGCTGCACTATTCACCTGAGACCAGATTCGTATACGTATTTGACTACAGCACCTAAGGACCTCTCAAACAAACCTGAAAATGCGATTACTGAATATCTCGGCAACCCTGACAATGCTTTTGACGGCAGGTTGCACAGCGTACGGTGAGGATGAGATTACGTTTGACTGCAGTAGATCGCTATGCGGTTGTGCGATGGAAAGAGCTGTTAGCGTGGCCATGAAGTTTTCCGATTCCGAAGGCGAGCCGCTCGCTGGGGCAGTACTGGTGTGCCATGACAATGGCAGCAATCTCGGCACTGCGAACCCTGACGGATTGCTAAGGCTCTCCGTTGTGGGTGACGCGACTCCCGGTTGCGGTTTCCAGCCTCGCTGCCAGGTGGCATATCTAAGAAAGAAAGACGGGAGTTGGGGACGACCGTTTTGGTTTGCACGGTTTGTACGAGGCGAAGATGTTGCTCTTGGTACTGACAGGGTTGAACGAGTCGAAGTCGAATCTGAAAAACCGGACTGACCGCGGGTGGCGGTAAGCCGTCGCCCAGGTGACAAGCTACCGACCTATTCATTACCTGTAGCAAGTAAAACCGGCACGTCTGCCAGCCTGGACGACAAAGGTCCGCGCATCGCCGTAACGCCGCTAAAGGTTTGTGGCAACGATCCGGATCTGCGGGATCTGGCCGAAGATCTTTCCGAGGCGTCGACCGAACTGAGACGGTCGCCAAGATTGAGCTAGAATGACGGCTGCTAACCTGAATTAGCCGGCCGCTTGTTAGGAGTCATGACTGTTTCCGGATTACTGAGACGGTCGGAGGAGAACTATGATGAAAACCTTGCTCAAATTCGCTGTCTTGGTACTGACAGTTGTGTTCATGATCGAAGCGCACGCCGCAGATTCCGGTATCTACGTCGGCGGCGCGGTAAGTCAGTCGACTATCGAGACCGAGTCGGATTTCTTTGGCTTCAGTTTCGATGACGATGACACCGGATACAAGTTCATCGCTGGTATCCGGCTGTTCGATGCATTTGCGGTCGAAATGAACTACGTTGATTTCGGCTCAATTGTTTTCGATGACGGAAGTATTGTAGCCGACGGGATTCGCAGCGAGTATGAGGCGACCGCGCTCGACGCGTTTGCGGTCGGCTTCTTTGGTATCGGTCCCGCGGAGGCATTCGGCAAACTCGGCGTCGTCTATTGGGATGCGGACTCGCGCCTTCAAGGCGGCCTCGCGGGCCTTGACCTCAGTTCGAGCGATTCGGGAACGGATATCGCGTTTGGCCTCGGCGGGCAAATTAACCTCGGTTCACTGAGTCTGCGTCTTGAATTTGAAAGCTTCGACGTATCGGGTGCCGACAAGCTGGATTTGTGGTCTCTGGGTCTGACCTACACTTTCCTGTAGGCCACGTAACCGGCTGCTTCACGCCCTGAGCCGATTTTTAGGGACCTGAAAGAGCGGACCCCGGCAACGCATTGGCTCCGGTCGAACGATCTGAGCAAAATCGGACCTGCGGCTCGGGGGTGAGCTTTGCTGCTGGACTTGCAGCGGCCGATCGTCCTGTGATGAACTGCCGGGGTGAGAGCAAATATCCGGTTTTTTTGGTTGTTGGCGGGCCTGGCCGCAGTCGCTATCGGTGCCATTGGCGTGGTGCTGCCTCTGTTGCCGACGACGCCATTTCTGTTGGCCGCCGCTTTTGCGTTTGCCCGATCCTCCGATCGGCTGAATAGTTGGTTGCGAAAACACCGGATGTTTGGGCCCCTGATCGACAACTGGCATCGTGAAGGCAGCATTGACCGCAAATCAAAGCAGACGGCGATCGCTGTCATAGTCGCGACACCGGCCATCACGTGGTTGCTTGACGCGCCATTGTGGGTACTGGCTTGTCAGATAGCCGTCTTAAGTGTGGCAGCCACCTACATCCTCACTCGCCCATCGCCGAGTGAATACCGTCGCTAGCATTCCGTAAGCAATTGATCCCTGGGGTCGACTGTCGCTACTTCCACGAAAGGAAATTGCGGTAGGCAGGTCCGTTCAGCAGGTTCTTCGTCAAATACAGGAGCCGGCGTACGTGGTGTATGCCAAAGACGTAGATGTCCGAGCCGTTGTATGAACTCGGGATCAGCGCCTGCGTCTGCCGCGAAAGCGGAGATCGAGGTGGTAGAATACCAAGAAACGGCTGCTTGCCCGACGTGGTCTGCCACACGGTCTGCAGCATCGTCATACTCAAAGAGCTGAATTTTTTGATTGAGGAATTCATGCATCATTCCTTGACTCGCTTTCGCACACTGGCATTTTCCGCCGCAATCCTTATTGCGCCGCTGGCATTCGGGCAATCTCCGCCACCGTTGGAGGCCTACGGAGCGATGCCGACGGTCGATCTGTTGGTAATCTCACCGAGTGGCAATCGGATCGCATACCGGCTGACGACAAACGATCAGGATGTCGTTGTCGTCGCAGACTTGCAGACGATGGAGATTAAAAACGGTCTGACAGTCGGGGATATTTCCGTCAGGCAGCTCCGGCTTGTTGATGACGACACCTTGATCATCCACGCTGGCCGTACCGCCAGGGCCCTTGGGTTCCGTGGACAGTTCGATTTCAGTACAGCGCTCCGCTTTGATGTCTCCACGGGGTCACTTGATCAATTGCTCTGGCGAGCCGACGATCTGCATCCGGCTCAGTCCGGCCTGGGACAGATCATAGGCGCGGCCGACGGTGGAAAAAGTCTGTTGATGCCGGCGTTTCACAGCAAAGACGTAGCACTTAGCGATCCAAGGTATGGCGTGTACTCCGTCGATCTTGAGACCAACAGAGCAAGATTGATCGAGAACGGTAGCTTCTCAGCTGTAGACTGGTTCGCCGATGACAGCGGCCAGATCAATGTCCGGGTCGACTTCATTGAATCCGAGGATCGCTATCGAATCTGGTCTCTTTCGGGCAAGAGGAAGAAGATCTTCGAATTGATAACCAGCATTCCGCCACACGGCCCGGTTGGCATGCTGTCCGGCGACGACGCGCTGGTCTATGCGGCGCGGACCGATGGCTCTGACTTCCCGACCTTCTATCGCATGGATATTGATGATGGCGAGATTTCCGGACTCATCCTGGAACGAAGCGATTCCGGGTTCGAGTCAGTCCTGACAGATCTCAATCGCACGGTACACGGATTTCAGTACACGGGCTTCACACCGACATACACGTTCTTCGACGAGGAGCTCAATGCGCGGGTCAGGGACATAGTCGCGCAAATGGACGGGACATCCGGCACGATTGTTAGCTGGAGCAAGGATTTCGAGGATATTATCGTTCGCATAAGTGGCGTATGGAATTCCGGCGCCTACGTACGCTATCGAGCGGGATCCGATAAACCGGAACTCATAGTGAACGTGCGGCCGGGCATCGCCATGGACCAGGTGGTCCCGACAAAAGCGATAAGTTATGCAGCTCAAGATGGGCTCGAGATCCCTGCGCTCGTGACTGCACACGATGACCTGCGCTCAAGTGGCAATGCACCGCTGGTGGTCTTGCCCCATGGCGGGCCTGCGGCGTATGACAGTCTTGAATTCGATTGGATCGCACAGTATTT
>DDIP01000044.1:16186-20184 GCA_002338605.1 Proteobacteria bacterium UBA1847
CCAGCCGTGGGTACGTGGTGCTTCAGCCGCAGTTTCGCGGTTCGAGTGGTTTCGGGTCGGACTTCATGCAGGCGGGTTTCGGCGAGTGGGGCGGCAAGATGCAAACGGATATCGATGACGGCGTCGATCATCTGATCGACAGCGGCCTCGTAAACGCCGATCGTGTTTGCATTGTTGGCGCCAGCTACGGCGGTTATGCAGCCCTTGCGGCCGGGGCGTTTTCGCCTGAAAAGTACCGATGCGTTGCATCGATTGCGGGTATCTCAGACCTCGAGCGCATGTTGAAATCGGACCGCCGCAAGTACGGGCGCGATCACTGGGCAATCAGCTACTGGGAACGCCAGTATGGCGGAGAAGACTTCGACTGGGACGAGCTGGATGCGATTTCACCGATCAATTTTGCCGATCGGTTTCAGGCACCCGTGTTGTTGATACACGGAAAAAAAGACACCGTCGTGCCGATCGACCAGAGTAGGGTAATGCGAAAAGCATTGCGTAAGGCTGGTAAGGACGTAGAGCTGATTGAATACAAAGGGGAAGACCACTGGCTTTCATACAGCGCATCCAGGATGGCAGCCTTACGTGCTCTTGCCAGGTTCGTCGAAGGGAATCTTTAGTTTGGGTGTGTACCCTCGAAAGCTACCGCCCAGGTGTTAAAAAACCGCCGGGCTGTTGGTGACTCGTACTGAACGTTCGACACGGGAACCGGGATCCAATCGTCCGACAAGTAACTCAAATGTCTTTGCAACTCCCTCGCCTCAATGCGGAACGATAGAC
Organism: Proteobacteria bacterium UBA1847; assembly: GCA_002338605.1. Lineage (GTDB taxonomy): Bacteria > Pseudomonadota > Gammaproteobacteria > Steroidobacterales > Woeseiaceae > UBA1847. Next base: position 16,964 of record DDIP01000044.1, read on the forward strand.
GCAGGCACTCGCGTCACAAGGAAAATGACTCAGATGAAAGAAATTGGAATTGCACTGGTAATAGCGTTACTTGTGTACTTCATTACTGAATCGGTCGCCCGGATTGCGCTAAAATGACGGGGGCTGTCCAAAGCAGCCGGTGATTTCGCAACTCTCGCAGGTGACAATTCTTGGTACAAATGAGGCCCGGCACGAAAGTCAAGATGTGGTCTCCTCGGTTCAAGAACAGGCCCGAGGTCGAGCCGCCAGGGCTTCTCAAAGCGGTCGGCGCATTATCCATTTTGTCAGTCGTCGGCGTGCTGGTGTACGCCGTTGCTCAGTCAGTTTCCGGGATAGAAATGCTTGGAATCGAAGCGGCATATGTTGCGACGCTTCACTTCGTTTTGCCCTTCGGTGTGTTCTATGCAATTAGTGCAAATAGTCCATTTAGCAGATTGGCCATTGCGACGTACGTTGTAATTCTTTGCTCGGCAACCGTCTCTGGAAAAGGATTCTTAGGCGCGGTTCAGATAGACGAAACCGCCAAGATGGTAATCGCCGGTGGCATTCTGTTGTTGGTTCTTGTCTGGTTGTACGGCAGCCCCAAAATGCGGTTTTACTATGCTGCTGTCTCTAACCATCCCATGCCCCCGAATTTGGCTTCCCGAGCGGAACAGTTACACGGAGGAAGTTGGCTAAAACCGAAAGCACGCGAAACACTTGCGTGGCTTCTTGACCATCTAGAGACCGCTGTCTTGCTGGGGCTTATAGTTGCGGCTGTCTACGCGGTTGTCAGTACTGGATGAAGCCGCATGAATATTTCCTTTTGGTCTACTATGTTCTAAAAAACTCTGGCGTGCGGATCATCAGCTTTTATTTCGATTTGCCGACAATGGCGAAAGACAGCGGATCCACGCCATTTCTTCCGGTATGCAGAAGCCGGGAGTCCGACTCGCTTTCGGAATGCTGATCGGAAGCTGGAGGGCTCGGAGTAGCCAATTTCTTCAGCGATTTCTTCGATCGATTTGTCAGTTGTTTCCAGCATGTGCTTCGCTTCTTCCACACGCAGCGTTTGTACGTAATCCAACGGCGATTGCCCGGTTGCCGAACGAAAGCGACGCAGGAATGCACGCTCCGACAGACCGCTCATTTCCGACATTGCACGTACCGGATTTCGTTGGTCGTAGTTATCGGCCACCCAAACTTGCGCAGTGGCGACCAGCTTGTCCTCGTGCTGACGTCCAGCCGTCAGCGAGGCATAGCAAAGCTGCCCGTCTGTGTGAGGTTCCAGCAGGTAGATCTTCGCAATTCGACGGGCTTCCTCCGCACTGACTAGCCGTGCAAGAAGATACAGCAACAGGTCAGCCCAAGCGGAGCTGCCGCCAGCTGTGATGATACGGTGACCGTCACCAGATGGCACAAGAATGCGTTCACGACGCAGCCGAACGTCAGGAAAACGCTGCCGCAGCATTTCCGAGTACCCCCAGTGCGTTGTTGCGTCTAATCCGTCCAGTAATCCCGCAGCGGCCAGCAACAATGCTCCGGAGCACACCGAAGTGACCATCGCGTCTTTTGCGTACGCACGCCGAATCCATTTCCCAAGAGCGGCAAACTCATTCGGTATCTGCGCGTTCGGATCGAGATGCAGGTCGGGCACGATGACGAGCTGCGGCTCCTGCAAATCGTCGAGTGCGGCGTCCGGGCTGATGCGCCGGCCGTTGATGTCTGTGTACGGCTGGCCATCAAGGGAGACCAGCGATGCGGCAAATACCGGGGACTGTGGTGGCGCTCCGTGCAACATTTCCCAGTCCCTTCCGACCGACGAGAGCACGTCCAGTATCGAGTAGGCCGTGGATGTACCGGTCCAGGGCGAGCCTAGTACGGCGGTGGTGATCAACTTGTTCGATGCAGGCATTGCTCGTGTCCGATTTTCACCGGTTTGGACTGATCGTCTTCTATCACGAATACCGGTATGCCGCCACTATGCCTCCGTACCCGGGCAATCAGGCCCGTATTGATTTGGAGACCGTGAATGAATAAACCTGCTGCAACCCTTGTATTCGACAATGCCAAAGCCGATGCGTTTGCCAATCGGCTGATCGGCGCCCTTGGCAACGCGGCCATGGCACTGATGCTATCCCTTGGTCATCGGGCCGGATTATTCGATGTTTTCGCGACCGTTTCGCCAACGACATCGAACACGCTCGCCGAGGAGGCCGGACTTTCCGAACGCTATGTACGTGAATGGCTGGCAACGATGGTGACATCGGGCATCGTCGACTATGACGCTGGCGCTGGACTGTACAGCTTGCCTGCCGAGCATGCCGCGTTTCTGACACGGGCGTCAGTTCCAGACAATATCGCCATAACCGCACAGTTCATCGGCGTAGCCGCGTCGGTGGAAGAGGAAATGCTGGAGCGGTTTCGGTCAGGTGACGGACTGCAATACCATCACTTCGAGCGCTTTCACGAGGTCATGGCAGAAGACAGCGCGCAATTGGTCGTCGCTGCGTTACAGGATCACATTCTGCCGCTCGTTCCAGGGCTTGCTGGCCGCCTTAACGATGGCATCGACGTGGTCGAAATTGGCTGTGGTGCCGGCCGCGCCTTGATGCGCCTGGCGACAGCGTTTCCGCGGAGCCGTTTTCTCGGTGTCGATGTTTGCGCCGACGCCTTTGCCGAAACCCAGGTCGAAGTGGCGCGGCGCGCTTTGAGCAATCTGCAATTTGAGGCAAGAGACCTGTCCGATGTCGACACGCTGGGTGAGTTCGATCTGATCACCGCATTCGACGCGGTACACGATCAGAAAAATCCGAGTGCACTGCTCGCCATGGTGTACCAATCATTACGCTCAAGCGGGGTGTTCCTGATGCAGGATATCGGGGGCTCCCGGGACCTTGAGAAAAACCTCGAGAATCCCTTCGCAACGCTGCTCTATACAATATCGCTGATGCATTGCACGCCGATATCGATTGGCCAGGGCGGACCGGGCCTCGGCACGTTTTGGGGGGTTGAAACTGCGCAGGAGATGCTCCGTGACGCGGGATTTCAGGAAATTGAAACGCACAGGCTGCCACACGATCCCATCAACGCCTATTTCGTTGCGCGCCACTGACAACGGCAGTCCCAATGAACGAACACGAATGCAGCCGAAAACCCCGACTTCAACTCCACGAACCTGAACGATATGGAAGATCAATCAACGGCGCCCGCGTATGAAAACGTTTGGCGGCGGGCGTGGC
>DDIP01000034.1 GCA_002338605.1 Proteobacteria bacterium UBA1847
CAACTTCTGGCACGGTTTCGAGCCACACATCTGGACTATGCCGCAACCTATATTCATCAGCAAAGCGAGAAGCAATCCACTAATCCCACCTCGGTAGGCACCGGCGGCACCCCGTTCATGGAATATCTGAAGAAACACCTGGAAGAAACCAAGCCGATCGGGCAGTGAACCAACTCGCATTTTCCTTTTCGGGTTAGCCGAGTCGCTTCAACTTTTTAAATGGGTTTCGTCGTCGAGCTGCTTTCACAAAATTTCTATATTATTTCTGCGTTATGCTAGGCTAATTTCCAAATGGCGGACGTATTTATTTCATAAAAACGGGAAGATCGTTCTCTCGTAATCAAACTGGCTCGTGCGCTTCAGGAACGTGGCTTCACGGTCTGGTGGGATCGCCGTATTGAAACCGGCGAGAACTGGTTGAAATGCATCAAGCGGGCTCTAGATAACGCCAAGTGCATCATCGTCGTTTGGACCCCTCATTCCGTGGCCCCTGATCGGACCTACGTGTCCCAGATGGTTCATTCAGAAGCCAACGAAGGACAGCGACGCGGAGTCCTCCTGCCGGTAAGGATGCAAAACGGACAGTATGCATTCGGTCATGATTCTCTTCAAGCTGAGAACCTTACAGACTGGCAAGGAAACAGAGATGACCCGGCTCTTGCACGGTTAGCAAACAATATCTCAAGGCATTGCGGAGACCGTGATCTCCCCGATAAGGCTGAACTTGCTGCGTGGTTCGGAGCAGAGGACTCCAACCATGCGGATGAGTACCGTCAGTTCGCGCGCACATTCCCCCAAAGTCGCTTTGCCACCGAAGCCGAACCCCGTGCTGCGGAAATTGAACTACGTGTTGCTGATATAGGGATCGCGAAGGAAGCAGCAACCCGAATCATCGAGCAATACGCGGCACAGGTCCGGAAGCCGCCTTTTACTCCGCCGGTGGCTTTCGAAAGGATCGAAAGGGACAGGGCCGTAGCGTATACGCGAGAAGAGCTGTTTGAGCATCTGGCGCAAGGTGGAAAAGCGGTACTGCAAGCCGAACCTGGCGGTGGCAAAACAGTGACCTTGATCGAATGGACACAGGCCTATTGCGATTTCGGCCCTGAGCGCGTGGGCGTAGTCGTTCGCCTGAAAGAAATTGCAAATGTCGGGGACGACCTGATCGCTCACGTCGCACGTCTGACGAGCAGCGGCCACGTCTCCGAAGCTGCCTGGAAGGCTTTGGCACGGTCAGGCGTACTGACCGTATTTTGCGATGGCTGGAATGAACTGAATTATAGCGAACGCGAGGCCGTGAGCACGATCCTCGACATTCATGCGCGTTCATACCCTCAGGCGGGCCTAGTTGTCGGTAGCCGACCTCTTGCTCCGGCGGCACTCAGTGGTCAGCATTTGTTGTTGGGGCTCCACCGGCTCACTTACGAGCAGATTTCCGCTGTCGTAGAAAAAAGATTGAATGATCAGGCTCCGGCCGCGCTTGCGGAGCTTCGGCAGTCAAGGCCCCTGCGAGACCTCGTCCGAACCCCTTTTTTCTTGTCGGCCTTCTGCGAAACCCGGATTGCAGGCGCATCACCTACAACCCGTGAAGGTCTGATCCGGGAAATGATCGCCGCCGGAGAACAGCGACCTCACCATGCAGGGCCATTGGGGCACCAGCTAGGAGGACAGCAAGGAAAATACTTGCGCGCGATTGCTGTAACGATGCTGCAAAATCAGCAGGCAGAACTCAGTAATGATGATGCGCGCCGTGCTATCAATCTTGAGACCGCAGCGCTTCGTAAGGATTACGTGCTGAACAAATCCGTGGATGCGGGGGTGATTTTACAAACCTTGCGAGATCACCACTGTCTCATCGAGCAAACAGGCGTCGATCCAAGTTTCCGGTTCCAACACCAGCTCATCGGCGAATGGTACGCTGCGGACGAAGTCCGCAGGGTAGCAATTCTCGCTCTCCATAGCGAGGTGGCGCGCCGAAGGCTTGATGAGGAGATTTTGGACGGCACGGCGTGGACGGAAGCAATTGTCTTTGCCGTGGAAAAACCACAAAATAATGCAGATGGCATCAAAGGGACCTCTTATCTGATACTCCGGACAATTGGGATTGACCCGGATTTTGCTGCTGAGCTGGTTGCGGTTTCCCCGCCAGAGGTCTGGCAGCAAATCGCCCCCGTAGTAGGATCGTTTATTGAAGAATGGAAAGCCACAACAAAGCATCGGGCTATCCAGTTCGTTCTGCAATGCGGGAAGCAAGAGTTTTCCGGAATTGTGTGGGAGGCGATCGCGGCCGAAAAAACGGGCCATGCAGCGCAAGCCCTACACGTCAACCGGTTAAACCATCCGCGAGTCCTTGGACCGGATTGGAGGCGGAGATGTGCAGCCCTACCCACCGAAGGACGTGAAAGCCTGCTCACTATGCTTGCGGCAGACAGTGGTCTTGAAGGAGCCGCAATGGCACTCGAGGCCGCTGCAACAGAGGACGAGCCGAAAGTCCAGGCGGCAGTCGCCCAGATGCTCGATTTCTACTATTACGAAGAAGAGTTGACGGCGTTGCTGGAAGCAGCGCATGACCAGACCTGGGAAGTGCTTGTGCGGACACGAAATATAGATACCCTTTGGAAAGCACCTTGGCGTAATTCTGCGATAAAAGCTGCTCACCGGATTTTCGCTAGTTTGGAACCTGGACCACAGAAAATTGATTACGCCCTCAAGCTGAGATCATTGGGGGAAATAATCAGCATAGACCTTGTCTCCGAACTTGTGGCACTGAAATTCGACGACCACTACAATAAAGATCGGTTATACGCCCGTGTGGCAGAAGTGGAGGCCGATCGTCTTTCCGAAGCTTTAATTGAAAAGGCTTTAGATGGAGAAATGATCACCTATCATGCTTCGCGATATATAAAGAAAGACTCGCCCATCAGCCAGCAACGCCTGTTGGAGGCATGCCGACAGAAGCCGAACCATATGGTCCACCGCATACTTTCGCCACTCCTCGACGATAAAAGTCTCGCGACATTGTTTTCAGAGCTTTTTGATGCCCATGCCGCGTACCGGAGCGCCCCAAGCACAGACAAAAAAGCGATTGCCGATAAGTATCATGTGCTGGAAGACGCACTGATCAATGCGGACAGGAATACTTTGGCTGAGACGATACTGGGCCTGGCGCCGAGCGGACCGGAAGCGATTGCAGAGGCCGGTAACATTATCATGCGCGCGTATCGCAGCGATTTTGGACATGATGAGAGGGAGCCTTTGCGACCTGAACTTCGCGACCGGCTCGTCGACCTACTGTCAGCATGGGCGCATCGACTGCTCGCTGACGAAACCAGTAACAGACATGCCCTACACAGACTTGCTGAAGCCATGGCAGTTTTCCCTTCAACCAAACTTCTGGAGCCGCTCCGGGGTTTACTTGCGGCGGATCTTAAAATCTGGCGGGGCGAAAAAGAGGAATTCGAAGCCTCTGTAAAGAGAGGCGAGCAACCAGATCCCGGATCGGGAGCGCGCTTGAGTTACGCATATCGCTACGCACAAAATATGCTTAGTCTGGCGACTGGGCGCGACCCTGATATTGCCCGGAATAATGAGGAAGAGGAAGACACTCCTGTCTCCCATGAAATGACAGATGCTGTTATAGATGTATTAAGCGAGTTTATTCTGGACTACGAATTTGGCGGAGAAGCTGCGCGGGCCATCGCCACGCTTCGACCTGATCCAATCCTAGATATTGGAAAACCACGCCGTTTCATGCGGTACGATGTGCGCGTTATTAGGGAGCGGCGGGAACAGCGGCGAAATCGTGGTGCGGATTCTATAGGACCAATTACCAAGAAAGTTGTCGATGCAATTGATTATTTGCGAAAAGAAGGTTCCCCAAAGGCGCTCCAGCATGCGATTGAGCTATCGTGCTCTGCAGTCAGGATGGGCTGTGGAAGGCACCTTTCTTTACTCACGAAGCTGGTGGGCGAACACGGCTCGTTGGAGGCTAATTCAAACCACATGATACTGCGACTGCTGTTTGGTCATGATGTAGATGGCGCACTTGCAGAAAAGTGCTTGGACCAGCTTGATGGACGAAGAAACGAGCGTGAGTGGGAATACAGTCAGAGCTGGTTCAAATGGGAGGATCTGCTTGTCCTCATGATCTTTGGCGAAAAACCACTGGAAGCAGCAATGCGCTTATTAACATATGATCACCGAACGCAAAATCACGACGAGAGAAAAATCATAGAAGCTCTTGGAGAATGTGGGCACGCTGACGCACTACAAGCTTTGGCACTTCTACGAGACCGCTGTGTTGAACAGCATGCCATCCGTGACTGGCTCTCGACAGTCCATGCCATTGGAAGCGCGAAAGCCGGAGACCTACTCATCAAGGCGTTGTTTGATCTACCGAGACAAAGGGACTGGCATGAAGACCGGTTCCTTTCTGAAATTATTGCTGCGCTGGCAGACAAGCATGATAGCCTGCGTCAGAAACTTTTGGACATCGCGCGAAACGGTGAAAATGCGACCTTCCAAAAAATTGTTGAGGTTTTTCGTTACGTACACAAAGAAGACTTTTTCGTCGATCTGATAGCGCTTCCCGGCGATCGCCTCCAAACACTCTGGGGTCCAATTGCAGGCGCACTGAGGGACCTGTGCATTCAGAATCAGCCGATTGAAGGATCAGGAAATGTGCATGAGACCGTTCCGCGTCCAGTGCGCAAATTACGCGCACGGCTTTTTGCAAGGGCATGTGGGGCAGACCCCGGTTCGGAGGTCTGTAGGCGATGGCTGGAACTTATCGACGAAATTCGGGAGGTGTTTGGAAGACCTGCTGAAGAAGCAAGGCATCCTGACATCACGATCGGACAGCCTTGGCCAGCAGTGGCTCAATCCGCGTGGGAAGCCTCCTCCGAGCTGATTAGACAGACGTCCTAAAGTTAATCGAGAAAAAGCCCGTGTCCGGGCACTCTTATTCATTCAGAAATTCCCGGGGCCACAAAGAAGCCGATCTCAATGAAGAGGATTCTTGAAATAGCCTGGGATAATGTCAAGCAACAATCGTTGAGTTTTCTGGCGAATGGTTGTGGAATGGAGGATCATTCAGAATTGATGGTTCTGGGCTTACCGTTTTTCGATGTGTATCAGAAATCCATCTTGGAGATTGACAGAAAAAACGCTGGCAGGTGAATGCATCGCATGTGTGTACCCAGCTCTGGTGTCAACGTGATGCTCTGTGTAGCCGGGTTTCGCCCCGGCAG
>DDIP01000088.1 GCA_002338605.1 Proteobacteria bacterium UBA1847
TTGGAGCCGCACTCGGAGCCAGTGGTGCGGCATTGCAGGGCTTGCTGCGAAACCCGCTCGCCGAACCGGGCGTTCTTGGCGTAACCGCTACCGCCTCACTGTCGGCCACCTTCGCGTTGTACTACGGATTCGCCGCGACTTCGCCGTTTTTGTTGCCGGTATACGCAATTGTCGGTGCCCTGCTGGCAACCGCATTGCTCGCAGCAGCCGCCGTCCGTATCAAGTCTGTTGTAACGCTCATCCTCATCGGTGTTGGCCTGTCCAGTTTTTCGGCATCTCTCATGTCCCTGCTGCTGAATCTGGCACCGAACCCATTTTCGCTGGCTGACATGATGAACTGGCTACTGGGCTCGGTCGCCAATCGAAGCTTCGTGGACCTGAAGGCGACCGTGCCTTTCATGGCAGTTGGAATCGCTATACTGTTTGTGTCACGGCGCGGATTGTCTGCACTGACACTCGGCGACGAAGCGGCCAGTGGCGTCGGACTGAATCTTCACCGGCAGCGAATTGCCGTGGTGCTCGGTGCGGGACTCGCGACCGGCGCGGCTGTCGCGCTGGCCGGAGCCATTGGGTTCGTTGGCATTGTCGCCCCGCATATCGTTCGACCCTTTGTGAATTACGACCCGGCCCGCAGCCTGCTGCCCAGCGCCCTGCTGGCCGGTCTGATCCTGGTGCTTGCGGATATCGCCGTCAGGCTGATGCCTACAAGCACAGAACTGAAACTCGGTGTTGTAGCGGCGCTGGTCGGTGCGCCGGCCTTTATCTGGATCGCAATGCAAAGACGAGTGACCTATGACTGAACTCGTTGCGACAAACCTCTCGGTGACTGCGGGCAATGCGAAACTCCTGGACAACACGTCATTGACGCTGCGGCCAGGTGAACTGACTGCGGTGCTGGGACCGAACGGTGCCGGCAAGACGACCCTGTTGCGAGCGATGCTGGGCCTTGTCGATGTCTCCGGTGGCTCCACAATGATTGACGACCGTGAAATGGCTTCGCTCGCGCCCGACGAACGTGCCAGGAAAATCTCCTACCTTCCGCAACGGCGACCACTGGCCTGGCCAAACCGTGTTGTCGATATTGTCGCACTCGGACGTTTTGCTCACGGTGCTGCGCTTGGCCGTTTAAGCCGGACAGATGCAAAAGCCGTGGACTACGCGATTGACTCTTGCCAGCTACGCGAACTGGCGCATCGAAATGCTGACAGTCTCTCCGGTGGTGAACTGGCACGCGTGCATTTCGCACGCGCACTCGCAGCCAGAACACCGCTGCTTATCGCGGACGAACCTGTCGCGGCGCTCGATCCTCGCCACCAGTTGCGCATTGCAGTGCTGATACGTGAATTTGTCGACGCCGGCGGTGGCGCACTGGTCGTTCTGCACGAAGTCGCTCTTGCCGCACGATTTGCGGATCGCCTGGTGTGGATGAGCTGCGGAAAAATTATTGCCGATGGAAGCCCGCGCGATACGGTGAGCGCCGATCTGATGCAACAGGTATACGGTGTCCGCGCCCACGTCGAGTTCGACGAGCATGGACCGGATATCCGTATCAAGGGAAGCTAGCCGGCGGACTTGATTCGCCGCTGCACCTCATTGAATAGATCGTCGCGAAGCCCTGCCAGTTTGAACAACTCGACGATTGTAAAAAACGGTGCAGCGAGGTTCGCCTGGATCGGATGCCGGACCAGCACGGGCATCGATTTTTCGACTGCATGTCCGACGAACTGCGCCGCGTAGCCGCCGAAAAAACAACTTCCTGCAATAACCCAGCCGGCATTGCCCGGCAAGGACCCGAGTTCGACTGCCAACAGCAGCAGCAGGAAAGCGCCAATACCGAACGCAATGGCGAACACCAGGTCGAGCGTCAGGTAGAACAGCAGAAACCCCAGCAGCAGCAGATGCGCCGCGAGGATACGAATACCCCCGAATTCGAAGCCCACCCAGGTGAGCGGTATCAAGACGCCCAGCATGATCATCGGAATACCGATCAGGTGAACGAAGATATTCAATGGATGCTGATGCGCTGCCGCGTACCCGGTCAGCATCTCCATTAACTTGCCGTCGGTATTCATGATCTGCCTTGCCGTTGGTTGACAACGAATCTATCATACTTCCAGGCAAGCCTGCCCCGCCCACCTGACCAGGATGACGCAAATGCCCTTTTTGATTGCCGGTGTACTCTTTTGGTCATTCACGCATTTTTTACCTTCAGTATTGCCCGGGCTTCGGGCCCGGCTTATCGAGCGGTTTGGCGCCGGCCCATACAAGGGGTTGTTCTCGCTCGACATCGTAATCGCCCTGACACTGATTATTGTTGGCTGGCGATCAGCCGAGGTTGTGCCCTTTTATGCTCCGCCGCTAACCGCCGGGCCGTGGGTCCTCGTCCTGATGCTGATCAGCATTATCCTGTTCGTCGGCTCGCGCATGCCAACGAACATCAAGCGCCGGATTCGGCACCCTCAATTGACTGCAGTCATTGCCTGGAGCCTCGCGCACCTGTTGAGCAATGGAGACACTCGCTCGGTAGTGTTGTTTGGCGGCCTCGGACTCTGGGCCATTCTCGAAATTCTGATGATCAATCGGCGTGATGGCGCGTGGGTAAGACCGCAGGCTGTGCCACTGAATCGGGACCTGCTCACTCTGCTGCTCGGCGGCGTCATGTTTGCGGCCCTCGTATACTTTCACGGTGACCTGTTCGGTCCGTCCCTGCTCGGCTCCTTTTGACACCGCTCACAACTGGCGAGCAGGCTGACGTACCGGGCTGAATCGCAAGGCCATTCCCACATTGATGCTATATATACAAGCTGCAGTGGATGACGTGCTATAAATGTGTCTAGAATTACAGCGATGTCCAGTTTCACCACGAGGCTCAGAACATGTACGAGTTATTGCTTGGATCACTGCTCGTCCTGACTATCGCCTGGTTGGTCTTAAGGCTTCGCCGCAACAAGGCTGAAGTCGAGGCGGAGAAAAAACCCAAAGCGCAGGTTCGCGGGGCATACCACGCCGTCGCGATCAAATACTCTGAAAACGCTTGCGATGCTGCGAAAGCCATGACCGGTCGGCGCTTCCTGTCGACAGCGGCGCCGCGGTTGCCTTTGCCCGAGTGCGATTACATCGATTGTCGCTGTCAGTTCGCACATTATCCCGATCGGCGGACCGGCCGCGACCGTCGAAGTCCTTTTGCGCCGGCCAATCCTTCCGGTGCCACCGGATCATTCAAGCGTGAACGGCGTAGCAGGACTGACCGGCGAAAACCGGACGGCGAAGAGGACTTGTTTCAGTAGCCCATATCGGCAACAACGAGCTGGAAGTTGTCGAGCTCGGCCTGTGCTTCTGCACGAACCTGGTACAGCTCCTCGATCTCAGCTTCAAGCTCACCGGTTCGTTCCGCGAGATCCTTTAGGTCTGCCAACAGGAAAATGCGTCGTTCCTGGGTTGTGTCCGTCGCAACAATCTCGGCACCATGAGCGATGATCTGATCCTCAATTCGGTCGAGCTCATACTTTTTCGAGTTGATCGAGGAATTGGCGTGACTGACAGCGGATCGTAGTGAGTACAAATGGTGGCCAGTATTGTAGGCATCGAGGAAGGCGCCCTCCTGCTGTGCATTGCAAACCCCGTAGTATCTGCCACCGTTGACGCCCACATTGAAACCACGACCCGGTTGACAGTACTCGTTCAGACCCTGGGCGCGGCCGGCCTGGTAATTGCTAAAGTCTGCCGTGACACCGTGCTTGGCACAGGCTTTTCGGTGCTTGCTGAAATGATCGCTGGTGTAGCCGCGAGAGCCGTCTTCATAGCCGATCGCCGTCCAATCTGTGGCAAGACACTCCTCGCTGCTCATGCCTGCGCAACCGCCAAGTGCTGCGGCGACTACGATCATTCCGAGTAGATTCAGTCTGTTGTTCATGCGGTCTCCGGTCCCGTCTGTTCGTGAATATGCTCCCATAGATACACGGCATCGGCTGAACCGGAGCTTAAAAATTTGATGCAGGCCCATACTGTTCACAGCCCAATGTGACTTGCGTCACAGAGTCGTCGGTGAAGCGAGGCTACGCTCAGAATGCAGCCTTAAAAAACGCGGAGTCGGGAAATGGATCTTGAAGCAATCAGCGGTGCGGCGACCGTCGCGTTGGCGAGCACTATCGTCTTCCTGCTGATCGCCAAGACCTGGAGCGCTGTCAGCCGCACGATGAGCTCCACTCCCAGCTTTTCAGATCGTATTATGCATGAGGCCGCGCAACGATTCCGAGACGAGCTCGAGCGGCTCTCCCAATCGAAAGCGATCTATCTCAGCGGCGCGCTGGTATTCGCGGTGTTGTTCGTTGCCGCCTATATTTTGCAGGCACAACACCTGTTTGCGGGCTATCCCTCCTGGCAATTGTATGGACAACTTGGCTTTCTCGCAGTCGTTGGGGTATACGCGGCCTTCCGACTGATCAAAACTGCAGTGGCTCAGTACGAGGTCAAATTCCTGCGAGACGCCAACGTCGCGATCGGGCACCAGTTGCAGCAACTGTCGGCAAGCGGTACGCGTGTCTTTCATGACGTGGCAACATCGGCTGGTGTTGTCGATCATGTGATCATCAGCCAGAAAGGACTGTACGCTGTCAATGTCGTTGCCCGCCGCTCTGCCAGACCGACCCATGTACGCTTGCGGGAAAACCACATCGAGTTCGCCAATGGCAAGGCCGATATCCCGATCGTTGACCTGGCCGCCAAGACAGCGCGACTGCAAAAGGAATTCAGGCAACTGCTCGGACACAAAGTGCGCCTTCGCTCCGTCATCGCAGTCCCGGGATGGGAAATTGGCGAGCAATCCAATGACCAGCACCTGATGGTTAACGAACGAACCATCGCGATGCTCAGCGGCTGGAATGACAACAGCGACTACCTGATGAACGAAGATGTCGAACTGCTGCAGCAGGAATTGATGACACGCTGTGGGCGGGCGAATACCTAACTGTTGCGTTACTCACAACGCTCTATACATCAGCACTCTTATTCAGCCGATTTTCGCCGCCGCCTGTAACAACTGCTGCTTCGCTTCGTCAAACTGACCCGCCGCCCTCTTCAAATAGGTCTCGGCTTCTTCATCGTAGCCGTCGGCAGAAGCC
>DDIP01000040.1:0-1018 GCA_002338605.1 Proteobacteria bacterium UBA1847
AGCCTCGGGGATGGGCAGCGGCGAGAGGCGCCATCCCTCATCGCTGGGCCATACATACTCGCCGGCGCTGGTGTTGGAACCCGGGCCCCAGCCCAGCAGCACACCATCGTTGCGCACCACGACTGTAATGTTGTAGTGATTTTGCGAACTGTCCGCGCTGATCGCGACGATGCCGCCCAGGCCCGGGATCTGCTGCGGCGTCAGCTGGTCCTGTGTCGTGCCGTTGCCCAGCGTGCCATAGTATCCATTGCCCCAGGACCAGACCGTCCCATCCTCGCGCAACGCGAAGCCGGTGTACTCGGTGTTGGCGATGGCTATTACGCGCGTCAGGCCCGGTATGGGTTGCGGCTCCTGGCGGTGCGTTTGTGTGCCATCGCCCAGTTGCCCGGAGCTGTTCGAGCCCCAGGCCCACACTGAGCCGTCCTGCCGCAGCACGTAGAAGAACGGGTGCTGGAAGTTTCCGCCGGCAGCGACGGACCTGGCGTCGTCGAAAGGCTGCACCTGCAGCGGCGTGGTCTGCTCGATCCAGGTGGCGATCGTGGCGCCTGGAATCGATCCCCACACCCACACGGTACCGTCACTCCGGCGCACTATGGTGTTGGAGGCCGCCGCGACGCGTTTGCCTTCCGGCGCGACAAAGAAGTTGACGGTGAGAGCCGCCTCCTGGCTGATCGCCGTACTGACCGCATTGCTAACAACAGCACGGAAGCGCGCACCGTTCTCGTCCACGCCAACGACAAGCGCATAGGTCGCCGATGTGGCACCCGCAATGTTGACGAAGGCATTCGCCGTGACATCGAAGCGCTGCCACTGATACGCAAGCGGTGCCGTTCCCGTCGCCGCTACCGTAAAGGTTGCAGTCTGCCCGGCGTCCAGGGTCATACCTTGCGGTTGCTGGGTTATGACGGGCGGCTCGGGTGCCGGTGAGACGGCCAGCGCTGCCGAATTGCTGGTAGCGCCGCCGAACGGGTTGTTCACCTGGGCACGAAAAAGCGCGCCGTCGTCCGCCAGGCTGGTT
>DDIP01000040.1:1142-5929 GCA_002338605.1 Proteobacteria bacterium UBA1847
TGCTGTTCGTCGCCGCCGCGATGGCTGCCCAAGTCGTGCCATTGTTATCGCTGCGCTGCCATTGATAGCTCAGCGGCGCCGTGCCGCTTGCCTGAGCCGTAAAAGTCACGTTCTGACCCGCTACGGCACCGGCCGATGCGGGCACAACGATTACCTGCGGGAGCGAGTTGACGGTCAGCAATGCCACCCGGCTGCTGACAGAACCGACACTGTTTGATACCGCAACTCGAACGCGTTGCCCATCGGCCCATGCGGGCACCGCATTGAAGGTCACGTTCGGCTGGTTGAAGCCGACAGGAAAGAACGTCGCGCCGCCGTCAACACTTTGTTGCCAGCCATACTGCAGGTAGCCACCGCTCGCTGAGACAGTGAACGTCGCATTTTCGCCTTCGAGTACGGTGACATCCTGCACATTTGTAGTAATCACCGGCATCGCGGGCGCCGGTTCAATCTCGATTCCGACCGGTGTGGCCGGATATCCTGTGCCGTTCAGCGTAGCGACCGCGCTGATCGAAACCTCGCCCGGCGATTCGTTGGTGGTTTCCCAGTCCACGCGATAAAACGGCTGCGCGGCGTCGACGTCGTCCAGCAATGTGGAGCCCGCGTAAATTTCGACTCGATCAGGCGCAGGCCCGCCTACTTCCACGAGAATCGCAACGCGGTTCCCTGCCTGGATTATCGAACCGTTCGCCGGCGTCGTGATTGACGGTTGTGGATCAGTCATGGCCATCAATACAAGTGTCGTGTCGCTCGTCTCGCCGGCCGGCCCACCAACCGTGGTGCTTCCGGAATAATGAGTGGTCCCGACCCGCACGACGACATCGACCAGAATATTGAGATTGGCCGGGACAGATAGGGTCCGGGTGACGCCGTCGGCACACAACTGAGTGGGCACATACAACGAAACAGATGCGCGGGATACCGGAGGTATCGGCGTGCCGGGTGTCCGGGCGCTTTGCGCAACCTCTGCACTGATCGTCGCCCGCGAACCAGCCGGAATGCAGGCTGTCGGTCCGACGACGGTGAGATTCAAGGTATGAAACAGCGAGGGAACGTCGATGTTCCACCATGAAAAATGCGAGACCGTGGCCACGACTGCCAGGCCGGTCGGCGAATCGTTCGATGCGACGACTTCGCCGAGCGCCTCTTCCAGCCACACACCGGTGGCCTCGTTGAGCGACCAGAACGGGATCAGGTCGCCGACCATCACGGCCGATCCGTCCGCATTGCCATCCGCGTAAAGCGGCACTTCGACGGTCGCCGTTTGTCCGGACGCGATGTTCAGCGTCTCACTGCCTTGCTGCACGACAAATTCCGCTACGCCGTGACTTAACAGCAACTGGTCCGAGCCGTTGCTGTCAACGCCGAAAAACAGTCCTGGAAACGCTGCCACATCGGGGCCAGTAACGTCGACCGGCGTCATGAACATCTGCACGTCACCGACAACCGGCTGGCCAGTGGAATCGACCAGGGCGCCGGGTGGGAACGTGATTGTGACGCCATTCGGTCCGGTAGCGGTCCCGCCGCCCTCGATATTCGGAATCGTCACGGCTGGTGAGCGTCGAATCAGCATGACGACGACATCGTGCGCGCTCGCACCGTTAGGCACATTCGCCGCCTGCAGTTTGTCAGAGTAACCGTCCGCCGATGCACTCAGCAACAGCCGATCGGTATAGGGAATGGTCATCGTGGTTTGACCCGAGGTGTCGGTGATGCCACTGAGCGCCGATCCGACCACATCCACCGTCGATCCTTCGATCGGACTTCCTGTCTCATCGACAACAACGAACGTCACGGCGGCGCTGGTTGGCGCCGGCGGTGGCGGCGGCGGTGAGACAACTTCGCCGCTATCGCTTCCGCCGCTACTGCAGCCGGCACCAAGAAGTAATGCGAGTGCGGATATCAACACGCCGATTCGGCGAGCCTGGGAAAACGGTTTGCGTTCAGATGAAACGATCGGTTGGCAACACATGGCGATTCTCCATTCCGGGCAAAGACTCGAGATCGAGTCAGGAATGTAGATCGGCGCGTTAGTGAGCTGCTGTCACAGAAGCGACAATCGCATGCAGAAACACGACAACATACGATTGCCGTGCGCGCTGATGTCGTTACAGTTTCCTGATTTCGCTTGGCAGGATGCCGTAACGCGCTGAAAAGCAACGAGTGAAATAGCCGGCAGAGGAAAAGCCACAATCCAGCGCGATGGTGGTGACGGCATCGCCCGCTTCCAGTCTCGCTTTCGATTTCTGCAGGCGCAAATCTCGAAGATAGGTTGCCGGAACGACATCCAGCAGTGCTTTCAGCTTGCGCTGCAACTGACGGTGGCTCATGTGCATTGTATCGGCCAGCTCGCTCGCATGAGACTCCGCCGGGCTGATGAGCCCAGATCGAGGCCGCCATCCGGCGGAGCCGGCTCGACCCCCCGTCGTTCAGCCGCGTGAATCTTCCCCTTGCACCCGGAAATGCCGGCGCAGCACGACGCAAGCCAACACCCGCCCGTCCCTGCAGGGTGGCCCGGATATGACGAAGCGGTCAGACCAGGCGATCACCCGTAGCTTCCCGCCGCATTGTCGGCAGGTCTCAATGTCGATTGCGAATACCCGCTTGAGGCGTTGTGCCCATGACATCGCCCGTTGCCGGTCGCTCACCGATACCTCACCACGTGCCGAGGCAAAAAACGTGGCAACTTGCCACGCTAAGAGGCAGGACTCTTTGGCGAGGCCTGCAACTTACTGCAACCAAAAAGGGAAATGGCGCGCCCGACAGGATTCGAACCTGTGACCCCTGCCTTCGGAGAACATCAATCCCATGGTAAGTAACTGAATTGACTAAAACTATATGGCAAGACGCCCGTTGCAATTTCAGTACTGTGCACAACGATGCATAACTCAATCCCACAATTCTCCCACACTACTCAGTGGGTTATTGCGGGCCGTGGCAGGCTCGCTTCTACCAAGTCGTAGAGACTTCATCGCGACAAATTGAAAGGGCTCACTGGACATAGCGAGATCTCTGAGCTGTTCTAGAACCTCTCCAACGCGACGCCGTGCAATGTTTCGAAGAACACCAGGTTCGAAGTTAGAACTTTGAATATTAACTTGGTGTTTTACAAAGAAAACCACGGAGCGTCCGTTGCTCCAGTTGCCCTACTCTGCAGGACCATGCACAACTAAAACAGGCAAAGCTCCCGCAAGACCTAAGCGATCGGACCTTCCGAACTACGGCCGACAACTTGGTCCCCTCTTCCGCTACCAACGGCAAGGACCGGCCTATTCTGTTGAAAAACTCGTTGTTGAAGTCATCATTATGGGCGCGATTTTTTTGCGATGTAAGTTTCTTCATCCGGCGTTGCCGGATTTTCGTTTTCTAATGCTGTTTCAGTGCGTTCATTTGCCTCTTTTTGCTTAAAACATTGGCGATGCACGTGCTGCAGGCGGACCTGTCCCTAGGTATCTTGCCATGCGTCTGAGGTTTTGAGCCGTCGCCGTAAGAAGGAACTCGTCTCTGGCGCCACTTAACCCGCGTAGTCGCAAGCGATCCATCTTCAAAATGCGCTTCATATGTGCAAACAGCATTTCCACCTGTTTTCGTTGTCGTCTCGTCTTTTGATACGCCGGTGTCTGTGCCACTTCACGAGCGACATCTCGTTCCTTTTCATAGATCGAGCGCAGCAATTTCTTTGCTGCAGCGTTTGGGCAACACTGCTCTTTGAACGGGCAAGATCCACAGCCCTTCTTACTCGCTCGGTAGTTGATGAAGCCGTTCTTGGGTGTCGGCCTCGGGACTTTGTAATTGCGGCGTGACTTCAGGAGTTCCTTGCCGTTCGGGCACGTGTAACGGTCAGTCTCTTCGTCGTAGCTAAAGTCAGAACGACCGAAGCAATCGTCTTTGCCTTCACCGCGTTCCCACACCGGCACATGTGGCTCGATTTTGGCTTCGTTCACCATCCAGTTCAGGAACTCAGCCGTGCCGTAAGCGGTATCACCGATGAGCTTCTTTGTCTCGAGACCGAAACGGTCCTTCACCCGCTCGATCATGGTCTTGGTGGACCACACCTCCGGTGTGCGAAGTGCCGGCGTTGCTTCGACATCGACAATGATGCCGTTATCGGTATCCACCAGGTAGTTGGTCGAGTAGGCGTAGTACGCAGGACCGCCGGGTGCAGCGGTCCACTGTGCCATCGGGTCGGTCTGTGAGATCTTCCTATCCGCCGGGATCGACGAGCCGTCTTCCTTCAAGGCATCCAGGTACTCATTGATGGCGCGGCTTCCGCCACCCCAGTCGTCATCATCATCTTCGTGATGCTTTTGTCGGCTTGCGTCTGCCCTGACCACACTAGCATCGACGGCAAAGCCTTCGCCACCGACCAGGCCTTCGTCCATGCAGCGCTTTAAGACCTGTTCAAAAACAAAGCGGAACGCTTCCGCTTCGCGGAACCGACCGTGCCGGTTCTTCGAGAAGGTGGAATGATCCGGTACTTTGTCGGTAATGCTTAGCTTGCAGAACCAGCGGTACGCAAGGTTCATGGGCACTTCGTAGCACAGCTGTCGTTCCGAGCGGATCCCGCAGCAGTAACCAATCAGCAGCATGCGAACCATGAGTTCTGGATCGACGGACGGTCGTCCCGTGTGGCTGTAGTACGGCGCGAGATGCTCGCGAAGTTCAGTGAAATCGAGAAGTCGATCAATGTCACGAAGCAGGTGATCTTGCGGCACGATCTCCTCGAGATTAAACGCGTAGAACAGTTCGTCTTGCGACTCGTCATTGCTGCCCATCATCGGACATCA
>DDIP01000134.1:0-223 GCA_002338605.1 Proteobacteria bacterium UBA1847
CAGCGGGCCGCCATCGACGGAGCCCTCACTCGGATGGAGCGGGCTGTTCGTCGCGTCACCGACCGCCGTCGCAAGAAACCCCTTAAGGGCCGCCCGCCAGCATTGCGTGCGCCCATCGACTAATCCCTGTCCAGGAGTGGAGTTATGCCTCTTTACTGGTACCGCCGACCACGTCTCGTCGTCCTCAGCTCGAAGAACTCTGTGCTGGAAGCGGCACGCGCCA
>DDIP01000134.1:315-8378 GCA_002338605.1 Proteobacteria bacterium UBA1847
GTGCTGGAAGCGGCACGCGCCATGGAAAACAACAGTATCGGCGCCATCGTCGTGCAGGATCGCGGGCGCATCGTCGGCATAGTGACCGACCGCGACCTTGCGGTGCGAGCACTGGGCCACAAGTTGCATCCGGAAAACACAAGCATCGCCGACGTGATGACACCCTCGCCGCTGACCCTGACGCTTGAGGACAGTCGTGAAAAGGCGATAGCGCTCATGCAACAGGGCAACGTCCGGCGTATCCCGCTCACCGAGAATGGCCGGGTCGTCGGTATGGTGACGCTCGACGACCTGCTTCTCGACGAAGCCGCACCGCTCGATGAACTGGCCGCAATCGTCCAGGCACAGATCGGAGAAGGCGGCCCGGCTGAAAGCCCCCGATCGCCTGCGCGCCGACGCAGTCTGGCCCGGGCCGAGGCGACGCTGTCACGATTCGTCAATGCAGTACAGGTCGCAACGGGCCTTGAGGATCGACAGCAAACACAGATCGCCATCGACACCACACTGGCGCTGCTGGTCCAGCGTATTACGCCGGGAGAGGCGAAGGATTTCATCGTGCAGCTTCCTTCGCTTCTACAACAATTACTGCGCGCACTGCCGCCCGGCCCGGACAGGTCGATCAACCGGAAAGCCATCGTCGTCGAGCTGTCCAGCCAACTCGGGGTCGACACGGTGCAGGCCGAAAAGCTGATCGGCCCGATAATCGGGACGATCGCGAAGGCTATCAGCCCGGGTCAGGCGGAAGACCTTCGACGCCAGCTTCCGGAAGACTTGCGCAGTCTGTTCGCGGTCCCCGAACCTGTCGATACGGCGTGATTTTCACGACGCTGCTTTCGCCGGAGTTGTAAGGCATGAAGACATTCGCCTCTCTTGTTTCATGCCAATGCTGCAAAGCAGAGAGACCGACGAACTCACAGACGCAGTGCAGAAGACTGAGATGCGTATGGACGTAGAAACCGGCCAAAACATTACCGAGCGCGATCTTGATCGGATACTTCTGCGCGGCATCTTGACGTACGTAGGGAATCCGCGCATCTCGATCCAGTTGTGGAACGGCAATGAACTGACGCCACCGGACGCGCCCCCCGTTGCACGCGTCAAGATCTGTGCTCGTCGGGCTGTGTTCGAAATCCTGCGATCGCCATCCGTTGGTTTCGGCGAGGGTTACAGCAAGGGTACGATCGAAATACACGGTGATGTCCAGGCATGTCTCAATGAAATCGATGCGTCCATCGCGCTCAGACAGCGAAAGGCGACTTTCAGGCCAGGAATTCGATCACTGCTAAATACCGTGCGTGGTAACTCGCGTCGTCGTTCGCGGCGAAACGTTCATCATCACTACGACATCGGCAATGATTTCTACAGACAGTGGCTGGATGAGCGCATGATTTATACTTGCGCGTACTTTGAGACACCAACAGCGACACTGTAGGAGGCGCAGCTCGCCAAACTTGACTACGTATGTCGTAAACTGCGGCTTGAACCGGGCCAAAAAGTTGTCGAAGCAGGCTGCGGATGGGGCGCGCTGGCAATGCACATGGCCGAGCACTACGGGGTTGATGTGCTCGCCTACAACAGTTCTGCCGAGCAAGTCGCTTTTGCAAGAGAACAGGTTGCGGCCAAAAAGCTGGATGACCGCGTAACATTCATTGAAGACGACTACCGGGCGATTGATGAACACTGCGATGCGTTCGTATCGGTCGGAATGCTGGAACATGTTGGGCTCGCTCACTTCGAGGAGCTTGGGCAAATCATTGCTCGTAGCTTGAGACCCGATGGAATCGGACTACTCCATTCAATCGGCCGGAGCTTTCCCAATCCCACTGATCCCTGGATCGTCAAGCACATTTTTCCTGGCGGACACATCCCCAGCCTGAGTGAAATCATGCGTGTTTTCGAACCGCAGCAATTCTCAATAGTCGATGTCGAGAATCTGCGTCTTCACTATGCACGCACCTGCATAAACTGGCTCCAAAACTTCGAAGCCGTAGCCGACAAAATTACCGAGACCCATGGAGAGGCATTTGTTCGCATGTGGCGGCTTTATCTCGCCGGTTCCGCTGCCGGCTTTGAGGCGGGCTCCTTACAGTTGTACCAGATCGTATTTACGCCAGCCGGCAACAACAACCTGCCGTTTACACGCGACTACTTGTATGAAAATCGGCGCAAAGGCACTCCGGATTGAAAACAGTGGATGTCATAATCGTTGGCGGCGGCCCGGCCGGATCCACCTGCGCATGGAAGCTTCGTGAAGCTGGCTTCGAAACGCTTGTGCTCGATCGAGCGGCGTTTCCGCGAACGAAGCTTTGTGCGGGCTGGGTGACACCGGATGCTGTTGATGACCTGCAGCTTGATCCGAACCAGTATCCTTTCAGCTGGATGACCTTTGACCGGCTGCACCTGCACTGGACGGTATTCACTGCCAGGCCCCGGGCAATGCAACATTCGATTCGACGAGTTGAATTCGATGACTTCCTGTTGCGCCGCGCCGGTGTACCCGTGCTGCAGCACAAAGTTCGCGATATCCGATCAAACGGCGGCGACTACGTCGTCGATGGACAGTTTCGTAGCAGGTATCTTGTAGGCGCAGGCGGCACATCCTGCCCGGTTTACCGAACACTGTTTCGCGAACACAGACCGCGTAATCGCTGGCAACAAACGGTAACGGCCGAACAGGAGTTCGCGTATGACTGGAAGGACCCGGCGTGCCACCTTTGGTTCTTCCAGGACGGCCTCCCGGGCTATGCCTGGTACGTGCCAAAAGCGAACGGTTTTCTCAACGTGGGGGTCGGCGCAATGGCGAATCAGCTAAAAAGGCGACACGAACCAATTCAAACTTACTGGCACAGCTTCACTGCAAGGCTCAGAAACAGCGGACTGGTCAGATTTGATTCCTATAATCCGACGGGATACAGCTACTACCTTCGCGACAGCAACGACGTGGTCAGCCGTGACAACGCCTGCATTATCGGCGACGCCGTCGGTCTTGCGACTCGTGACATGTGCGAGGGGATCGGCCCGGCAATAAGGAGTGGCCTGCTCGCCGCACGGTCCATCGCGAACGGCGAGGACTATTCGATTTCCGAAATCAGCAAGTTCAGCGGTAACGGGCTCGCCAGCAAAATCCTCGAGCGGCGATTCCTGAATTGCAGGCCAAGAGATTCTCTAACTGTGGAACAACCATGATGGCAAAACATAATTTGACACTCCTGATTCTCGGCGTCTTGAGCCTGTCGCTCCTGCCCGGTGCAACGCTTGCTGCGGAGCCGATTACGTTCAACGGAATCGGAAACGGGCAGACTCAAAACTTCGAAACGAACGGGCCATGGCTGCTTGACTGGAGTGTACGCAGTGATACCCCACTGGCGGCCAAGGTTGAGATGCGTCTGCTTAAGGCTGACAGCGGCGACTTCGTCGGGCGAATCCTCGATCTGAATGGCATCGGCAGCGGGCTTAGACTGTTCGAGGAAGGCGGCCGTTTTCGAATCACAGTCGTCGCATCGCTGGCGGAGTGGAGAATCGAAGTAACCGAACTGGATAAAGCCCAGGCCGACAGGATGAAACGCCAGTCAACAAGTGGACCGACGTTCAAGGAATCCATTGACGATGCGCTGCGTCTTGTTGACGCTGATTCCTTCGACGGATGGCAAACTGAAGACAACAATACGCTGTTGCTGCTAAATGGCGATACGATT
Organism: Proteobacteria bacterium UBA1847; assembly: GCA_002338605.1. Classification (GTDB taxonomy): domain Bacteria; phylum Pseudomonadota; class Gammaproteobacteria; order Steroidobacterales; family Woeseiaceae; genus UBA1847. Next base: position 4,011 of record DDIP01000134.1, read on the forward strand.
CGCTGGCGCGTTACTTTTCGTCGGCCCTGCCCCGGGCTTGATGCGGCAACGTCACTTTCTTTTGTCACACCGCCTGCCGGCAGTCTTGCGTATTACAGTTCAATTTTGCTGGACGATGGCACACGCTGCTACTTCTTGCGAGTCGCACCGTATGCTCTTAATTAACCCGGAACCCAAGCGCAACTTGCGGCCCGCATGGCCCTGCAAGCCCTACGAAGTAACGGTGTTCGATATGGAAAGCCTGGAAGTTGTCCGGACCATCACTGTCATGGAGAACCCACTCGGGCACCGGCCGACCTCCCAATAAAGCGCTATTGCGCTGGTTAAGCTACCGGCAACTGCAATGGCGATTCAAAGGCTTCGACGTCTGGCAATTCATCGGCCGTCAAGGTCTCCTGCGCTAGCAAACGGGCGGCGGTCTCGTCGAGCAGCTGTCGATGGGCGTTCAGTATGCTTGATGCCTTTTGATAGGCAGTATCAACGAGTTCACGTACTGCTTTGTCGATCCGCCATGCCGTTTCCTCGCTGTAACTGCGTACGGCAGCCGGGTACGCATCTGATTGCGGCAGGAACGCCGGACGTTCCGCATCGTAGGCCACCTGGCCGAGTGCCTCAGTCATTCCATAGCGTGTCACCATCGTCCGCGCGATCGTGGTGGCGTGGCTCAGATCGTCTGCGGCCCCGGTAGACAGCCTGTCAAACGCCAGCATCTCGGCCGCTCGCCCGCCCATTAGTACGGCCATCTTATTCAGCAACTCACCCTCGCTCATGAGATAGCGGTCCTCCGTGGGACGTTGAATATTGTAACCAAGTGCACCGATTCCACGCGGGATGATGGAAATTTTGTGGACGACATCAACGCCGGGAAGTGCCAGGCGCACCAATGCATGCCCGGTCTCATGGTAGGCGACAACCTTGCGCTCGTAAGGGTTGAGCAGGCGATTTCTTTTCTCAAGACCGGCCACGATTCGTTCAATAGCGTGGGTGAAGTCGTCCATTGTGACGGTATCGGCGTTGCGACGGGTCGCCAGAATCGCGGCCTCATTGACAAGGTTGGCCAGGTCCGCGCCGCTGAAGCCGGGCGTCAGCGATGCGACCTCCTCAAGGGGCGTTTGCGGATCCAGCTTTACCTTCACTATGTGTACTTTCAGAATATCCAGTCGGCCCTTTTTATCGGGGCGATCCACCAGAATCTGGCGATCAAATCGACCAGCGCGCAAGAGGGCCGGGTCCAGAATCTCCGGCCGGTTGGTAGCGGCTAGCAGCACAATACCCTGTCGGGAATCAAACCCATCAAGCTCACTCAGCAACTGATTGAGCGTCTGCTCCTTCTCGCCGTGCCCTCCCATCATCGAGCCCGCCCCACGTGCGACCCCCAGTGCATCGAGCTCATCGATAAAGATAATGCACGGTGCGCTTTGCCGTGCCTGATCAAACAGGTCGCGCACGCGCGCGGCGCCGACACCAACAAACATCTCGACAAACTCGGAGCCACTAATGGAATAGAACGGAACTCCAGCCTCGCCGGCCACCGCTCGTGCCAGCAGCGTCTTACCCGTGCCCGGCGGCCCGACCAACAACACACCCTTTGGTACATGTGCACCGAGTCGACCGTAGCTCTCGGGTTCCTTGAGGAACGAGATGATCTCCTCCAGTTCTTCTTTCGCTTCGTCAACACCTGCTACATCGGCAAAAGTGACCCGCGTGTCTGTTTCAACGTAGACCTTGGCCTTGCTCTTGCCAACCGACATCAGTCCACCGATGCCCTGCTTTGCGCCCATCTTGCGAATGAAGAACATCCAGATTCCAACAAAGAAAACGGCGGGCAGGATCCAGGACAGAAGTTGCGCCAACCAGACACTCTTTATCACGCCGGAGAATTCGATGTTGTGGAGGGCCAGTTCATTGGCAAAATCCGGCTCAATGCGTACCGTGTCGATAAACTTGTGGCCATCGCTTGCCGGCGTCTTGAGCTTGCCCCGGACATGCGTATCCGAAACCTCGATCTCCTGCAGCATTCCACCCGACAACAACGACTGGAATTCGCTATAGGGCACCGTCTTTACCTGACGCTGACCTTCCCACCAGCTCTGTGCGAGGAAAACCATCGACATCCCCAGAACGACGTACCAGAAATTGATTTGTGTTTTTTTATCCATACGGGTCCAGGCTCATTCGGCTTATTACACAGTACTCTCGCTCGATCAACGTGGGGCGTGAGCTATCAAGCCTGGGCAGTCGCCGCCTCAGGCTCGACCTTGTCGGTCTCGAAGGCAGCCTGCAGCGCATCGTCAACAGTCTTTAGCCAGATGAATTTCAGTGCTGTTCGGGTCGACTCCGGAATATCCTCGAAATCCTTGCGATTGCGATCCGGCAGTAGCACGGTACGAATCCCGGCACGGTGAGCGGCAATGACCTTTTCCTTGATGCCTCCTACAGGCAGCACCTGGCCACGCAGACTGATTTCACCGGTCATGGCAACATCATGATGCACCACTCGATTCATAGCCATCGACGCCAGCGACACGAACATCGCCACACCGGCACTCGGCCCGTCTTTGGGAATTGCGCCCGCGGGAACGTGCAAATGAATATCACCAGTACTGAACCGATCCGCATCCAGGTGCAGGGACGCCGCGCGACTTTTCAACAAGGTCAGCGCAGCCTGTCCACTTTCTTTCATCACATCCCCGAGCTGACCGGTCAGCGTGATCTTGCCGCTGCCCGGTGTCATGGTCGACTCGACAAAAAGTATATCGCCGCCAACAGGAGTCCAGGCAAGTCCGGTCGCAACGCCCGGTACGCTGGTTCGCATGGCGACTTCATCTTCGAATCTCGGCGTGCCAAGAATTACTTCGACATCCGCCGCGTCGATGTGGACTTTGTCGAGATTACCCTCAGCAAAACCGACCGCGACGTGTCGCAGCAGTGCGCCGATCTGCTTTTCCAGCGACCGGCAACCTGCCTCGCGCGTGTAGCGGCTGATAACCCGTTCCAGCGCCGCATCGCTTATTTCCACCTGATCCTCGCTGATACCGTTCAGCCTGATCTGCCGCTGCACAAGATAGCGCTTCGCAATCTGAAGCTTTTCATCGATGGTGTAGCCACTCAGTTCGATGATCTCCATACGATCCAGTAGCGGGGCAGGAATCGTGTCAAGTCGATTGGCCGTTGCAATAAACAGTACCTTGCTCAGATCGAATGGCACGGCCAGATAGTTATCCTCGAACGTCGAATTCTGTTCGGGATCCAGTACTTCCAGCAAAGCGGACGACGGATCGCCATGAAATCCGGCACCGAGCTTGTCAATTTCATCGAGCATGAAGACGGGGTTTTTGGATCCCGCTTTCTTGATGGCCTGAATAATCTTACCCGGCAAGGCGCCAATGTAGGTACGCCTGTGGCCCCGGATCTCCGCCTCATCGTGCAAGCCGCCCAGGCTGATACGCACGAAACGCAATCCGATGGCACGCGCGATACTCTGTCCAAGCGAGGTCTTGCCAACGCCGGGCGGGCCGGCGAAACACAGAATCGGGCTGCGCCCTTCGGGTGCGAGTTTTCGCACCGCCAGGTATTCGACGATACGTTTCTTGATTTTAGTCAGGCCATAGTGGTCCTCATCGAGGATCTCGCGCGCACGGCTGATATCAATATTTTCCTTGTCGATCGCGGACCAGGGCAACTCGGTGAGCCAGTCAAGGTAGGTTCGCAGCGTGGAATATTCGGCGGATTGACTGGACATGCGTCGAAGACGATCCAACTCCTTTCTCGTATGCGCGTCAACTTCCTCAGGCATGCCTGCTGCAGTAATCGCGGCCGCGAGCATCTCGAACTCGGCGGCGTCCGCGCCATTTTCGCCAAGCTGTTCCTGAATTGTTCGCATTTGTTCGCGCAGCACCACCTCACGCTGCCGCTCGTCGATCGACTCACGGGTCTTCGCTTCGATTTCCTGCGACAGCTCGATAATCTCGAGTTGTTTCGCCATTTTCGCAATGACAATATCGAGTCTCTTCCGGACATCTGATGTCTCAAGAATTTCCTGTCTTTCGGTGACTGTGAAATCCAGAAAACTCGCAATCAGGTCGCCCAGAGCACCGGGCGATTCGACAGACTGGATAGTACCGGCGAGTTCAGCAGGTACCATGGGAAGTATGTCGATTGCACGCGCTGCCTGCTGCTTCAGCACAAGTGCCTGTGCCTTGGCCTCATCGGTATCGTCGTTGATCTCCGCCAGAACCTCGATTTTCGCCACCAGGAACGGATAACCCGACATGAATTCCGTTACCCGAAAACGCGCTTCTCCCTGGCACACAAGGTGATGGTCGGACTTCGAATCCGTGATGTACCGCAGGATGCTGGCGCTGGTGC
>DDIP01000208.1 GCA_002338605.1 Proteobacteria bacterium UBA1847
GACCGGCTGTCGGGGCGCGTAACGCGCACCAGCATTTCGACACCAAAGTTTCGCGCGCTCGTTAAGACGGGAACGCTGTCGTCGACAAACAGGGTCGTTGCAGGATCAAATCCAGTCCTGTCCTGCAATGCGCTCCAGAAATCCTGGCTCTCCTTTGCATGGCCGTAGTCATGCGAGCTGTGGATTTCGTCGAGGTAATCACCGAGTCCCGTTTTCGCGTCTTTGATAGCCACCATGTCGGGGTGTGCGTTGGTCACCAGCAGGACCTGGACGTCCATCTCCCGAAGCCGACGCAGAAACTGCAATGCACCGGGCAAATAACCAATGCGATGACTGACATCGTGGTGCAATTGCACGACGTCCATCTGCAAATGCTTCGCCCAGTGCTGCAATGAATACCATTCGAGTTTGCCCTGCTCCTGCCGATACTTGCCGAACAATAGATCACGTGCCTCCTCGAACGGCATATCGTTTGCAGCAGCAAATCGCCTCGGCACCAGCTCTTTCCATACGTAGTTGTCGAAAGCGAGATCGAGAAGCGTGCCATCCATATCGAGCATCAGGGTTTTTGTGCGTTTCAGCGCGGCTTGTGGTTCGATTTTCATTGTTATACTGCGCGCCTCGAACTGTTTCAGGTAATCCGATGAAGTCCTTGATTGATCCCGTCATTGCGCTGGCCGAAGACGCCGGCCGCGCAATCCTGAAAGTCTACGCGTCAGACTTTGACGTGCAAAGCAAAGACGACGATTCACCCCTGACACAGGCAGATCTTGCAGCCAATCGATGCATTGTAGCCGGGCTCGAATCGCTAACACCCGAAATCCCGATAATTTCAGAGGAATTCGGCCTGCCGGAATTCGGCGTGCGCAGCCGTTGGGCTCGCTACTGGCTCATCGATCCGCTCGATGGCACCCGGGAATTTGTCAATCGCAACGGTGAATTTACCGTCAACATCGCCTTGATCAACCATCAGAAACCGGTGTTCGGCGTCGTGCACGTCCCGGTGCAACAAAAAACCTACGTCGGATGCGAGGGCTACGGCGCCGAGCGGCGCAATCAGGATGGCAGCGCGACATCCATTCGCGTTTCGGCAACCAGTTCGTCTCCGGTCAGGGTCGTCGGCAGCCGTTCACACCGCGGCGCCAGCCTCGATGCTTTTCTCCGAAATCTTGGTGCATGCGACATGGTTCCGATGGGTAGCTCGCTCAAATTCTGTGTCGTCGCCGAGGGCGGCGCGGACGTGTATCCGCGCCTCGGCCCGACTTCTGAATGGGACACGGCCGCCGCCCAGGCGGTGGTTGAGCAGGCTGGCGGGAGCGTCGTGACACTTGATGGTAAGCCTATGAAATACAATACAAAAGCAGATATTTTGAATCCGCACTTCCTGGTCATCGGCCCGACAGACAAAGACTGGTTGGCGCTGTTGCCTGACACCGAGTAGCATCGCTTTATGGCTGACAAAATCGATACCGAATCGTTTAAGGTGCTCGACCGGTTGAGAGAATTACGGGTCAGTCACCGCGATCTCGATTACCTCATCGATCGACTCCAGGATGACCCGATGGTCGACCAGTTGCGTATCCGGCGACTGAAAAAGCGCAAGCTGCTGCTGAAGGACATGATTACGACGCTTGAGAGTGAATTGATCCCGGACCTCGATGCCTGAGCAGGAACAGCGCCGGGATAATTACCAGCGTCAGTAGGGTCGCACTCACCATGCCACCCACCATCGGTGCAGCGATTCTACGCATAACTTCAGAGCCGGTTCCGCCGCCAAGCATGATGGGCAACAGACCGGCAATGATTGCGGCGACAGTCATCATGATCGGCCGGACTCGAAGCAGTGCCCCGTCGAGTACCGCATCACGAATATCATCTGCAGTCAGGTTGCGGCCCTCGGCAGCCGCCATCGCGGTACGCCGCCGAATTGCCTGGTTCAGGTAGACCAGCATGACAACGCCAATTTCGACGGCGACGCCTGCAAGGGCTATGAACCCGACACCCACCGCGACAGACAAGTCGTAACCCAGCAGGTACAACAGCCAGAGTCCGCCGATCAATGCCATGGGCAAGGTTCCGACAATGATTGCAACCTCGGCAAAGCGCCTGAAACTCATGAACAGCAACAAGATGATGATGGCGATAGTCACCGGACCGACGATTGCAAGGCGTTGCTTGGCACGTACCATGTATTCGTATTGCCCGGACCAGACCAGTGAATAACCCGCCGGGAGCTCAAGTCCTGCAGCGAGCACCGCCTGTGCTTCAGCGACGTACGAACCCAGGTCCCTGTTGATGATGTCGACATAAATCCAGCCATTGAGTCGGGCGTTCTCGCTCTTGATTACCGGCGGTCCATCGACGACCTGCACCGTCGCGACGTCCGCCAGCGCAATGCGCGCTCCATTGGGCGTCACCATTGGCAGCAGTCGCAATTGCTGAACCGAGTCGCGAACTTTCTGCGGATAGCGCACGTTGACCGGGTATCGCTCGAGACCTTCCACCGTTTGCGTCACGTTCATCCCGCCGACGGCCGAACTCACGATGTCGTGGATGTCCGCGATATTGAGACCAAAGCGCGCTGCACGCTTGCGGTCAATATCAACATCGACGTAGCGGCCGCCAGCGACGCGTTCCGAATACACCGAAGCCGTGCCATTGACCGGTCGGAGAATGCGTTCGATATCCTTGCCGATTCGTTCGATGACGTTCAGGTCCTGACCGGCAACCTTGATACCAACCGGCGTCTTGATACCGGTCGCCAGCATGTCAATGCGCGTCTTGATGGGCATGACCCACGCGTTGGTCAAACCGGTGTATTGCACTGCCCGGTTGAGCTCTGTCCGCAGTTGCTCACTCGTCATCCCATCGCGCCATTCTTCGCGCGGTTTGAGTTGAATAACAGTCTCGATCATCGTAAGCGGAGCGGGATCCGTTGCCGTTTCCGCCCGACCGATCTTGCCGAAGACCTGCTTCACTTCCGGCACGGCACGAATCATCTTGTTCGTGACCTGCAGAATCTCGCGCGCTTTGTCGATCGACACCCCCGGATAGGTCGTCGGCATGTACATGATGTCGCCTTCGTCAAGTGCGGGCATGAACTCCGAACCCAGTTGGCTGGCGGGCCATAGCCCCAGTAGCAATACCACGGCTCCCATTGCCAGCGTTGCTTTGGGGAAACGCAGAACTCCCTCGATAACCGGACGGTAAACTGCAACCAGCGCACGATTGATGGGATTCCTGTGCTCGGGCGCTATATTGCCACGTATCAGGTATCCCATCAGTACAGGCACGAGGGTAATAGACAGTCCGGCTGCCGCCGCCATTGCATAAGTCTTGGTAAACGCCAACGGTGCAAACAGGCGTCCTTCCTGTGCCTCCAGCGTAAACACGGGAAGGAAACTCAACGTGATGATCAGCAGCGAGAAGAACAATGGTGGTCCTACTTCTGTTGCAGTTTCAGAAATAATGCGCCATCGGTTTTCGTCGGTCAGCGGCTCCTGCTCAATGTGTTTGTGGGCGCTTTCGATCATGACAATCGCCGCATCAACCATTGCACCAATCGCAATTGCAATGCCACCGAGCGACATGATGTTTGCGTTCATCCCCTGCAGTTTCATAACAACAAACGCGACCAGAATCCCCACAGGCAGGCTGATAATGACGACCAGGGATGAACGCAAGTGAAACAGGAACACCGCACACACCAGCGCTACCACAAGAAACTCTTCGAGCAGTTTTCCGCGGAGGGTGTCAACTGCCCGCTCGATCAGGCTGGATCGGTCATATGTCGTCACAACGTCGACGCCATCCGGCAGGCTACGCTGCAGCTCGGTGAGTCGCTCTTTGACACCTTTGATGGTCGTCAGGGCGTTCTCACCGGACCGCATGACCACGATGCCACCGACGACCTCCCCTTCCCCGTTGAGATCCGCAATACCACGGCGCATTTGCGGCCCCAGGCGTATGTCCGCGACATCGGACAGTAGCAGTGGCGTACCGTCCGAATTAACACCGAGAGGAATATCACGCAAATCATCGACACTTTGCAGGTAGCCGCTGGCACGAACCATGTATTCGGCCTCACCCATTTCAATCACCGAACCGCCGGTCTCCTGGTTGCCTCGCTGGATCGCCGTTTTCAGTTTCGAGAGCGGGATTCCGAACGCTCGCAGCTTGTCCGGATCAACAACCACCTGGTACTGCCGGACCATGCCCCCCAGGGTTGCCACCTCGGCAACACCCGGCACGGTTTGCAGTTCAAACTTCAGGAACCAGTCCTGCAGGCTGCGCAACTGGGCCAGATCATTTCTCCCCGACCGATCGACCAGTGCGTATTCGAAGATCCAGCCGACGCCGGTCGCGTCCGGACCAAGTGCAGGCCTGGCATTGTCCGGCAGTTTCCCCGATACCTGGCTCAGGTACTCAAGAACGCGTGAGCGGGCCCAGTACAGGTCCGTGCCATCCTCAAAAATTACATAGACATACGAGTCCCCGAAGAACGAGTAGCCTCGCACTGTGGTCGCTTTCGGAACTGATAACATTGCCGTTGTCAGCGGATAAGTTACCTGGTCTTCGACCACTTGAGGTGCCTGTCCCGGAAACGATGTTTTGATGATCACCTGGACATCTGACAGGTCGGGCAACGCATCCACGGCGGTGTTGCGAACGGAATAAATGCCCCATGCAATGACGAAAGCCGTCATTATCAGCACCAGCACCCGGTTCGATATCGACCAACGAATCAGCGAGGCAATCATTCGTCGGAACTCACGCGATCAAGAGCCGAATCAATGTTCGACTCCGAATCGATCAGGAACTGGCCGGAAACGACAACCTCGTCCCCTGCCGATATGCCGCGACGAATCGCGACGAGGTCGCCGGACTCGATTCCGACGGTTACAGCCTGCGCCCGGAAGCGACCGTCACCCAGCGCCACAACAACCCGATTAACATCTCCCCCGCGGATCACGGCTGCTTTCGGTACCTGCACCACGTCACCGAGCGGGTCTCCATGAATTCTGACGCGCGCAAACATGTTCGGCTTCAGTGTCTCCGAAAGGTTGCTCAGACGAATTCGTACTTTCAGCGTGCGAGTCATTGCATCGACTTCGGGGTAAACATAGTCAACAACCCCATCCCATTCCTTGCCGGGCAGATAGTCGAGCTCGACTCGGGCAGCCTGACCCGGCGCGACCCAGGTCGCCTGTCGTTCCAGGACATCCGCGAGCAACCAGATCTTGTCGAGTTTCGCCACTGACATGATTTCCGTCGCCGGTGTAACGTAACTTCCCTCCCGGACCCCAAGGTAGGCAATCACTCCGTCTGCTTCAGCGGTTACGCGTACGTTCTGCCGTACGCGCAACTCTTTTTCGAGTCGTGCGATCTCGCTTTGACTAATGCCCAGAGCGCTAAGACGCTGCACCGAAGCCTCGATGAGACTTGCATTTCCGCTGCGCACCGCCGACAGGAATTCCTGTTGCGCGTTAACGAGTGTCGGCGAATAGAACTCAAACAGCAGCTGCCCTTTCTTGACGCGCTCACCGCTGGCTCGCGTCACCAGGCTCTCGATCCACCCGTCAACTCGTGGATGTATATGCTCTACCGTGTCTTCATCGTAGGCGACGTAGCCGACAGTCTCGATCGTTCTTGCTATCGGGCTCTTAATTGCTGTTGCCGTTCGGATACCGAGGTTGATCGCGATCGTCGGGTCGATTCTTACAACTGATGAATTGGTGTCGGCTTCACCCGCGTATACCGGGACGAGGTCCATACCCATCGGTGATTTGCCCGGTTCGTCGCGCCGGTAATTCGGGTCCATCGGTGCGACCCAGTACAAGATTTCGCGTGCACCATTGACGCTCACAGACGCATCTTCGGTCTGGCTATCGCTCATGGTCCGGCCAATGTACACACCGGCAACAAGTGCGAGACCAAAAAAAACGGCAATAATCGGAAATTTTTTCATCGTGGAATCCCCCCGAGACTGGCCAGCACTGCGTAGGTTTGCGCGCGCTCTACCTTCAGTCTCACATGATCTATACGCGCATTGAGATCGTCGATATAGGCACGCATCACGTCGGCAAAGTCACCGCGATCACTTCGGTAGGCGAGCAGTGAGGCTTCGGCATTGCTCTGGGTCTGGGCAAGTATACGGCTGTCGTACAGGGCCAGCCGTCGGCCCAGATCGGACCAGTGTGCGTACTCTGCGGCCAGTTTGCCAAGGAGCGAACGATGCATGCGCTCGCGCTCCGACTTGGCGGCGCTGCGCTCACTCAGTGCCGCCGATAAGGCGCTATCAACGGAACGCTTGCGAATGAATGGCAAATCGACCGTGACCCCGACACTAACAAAATCCGACCGAGGCATGCCGGACGGCGGACCACTGTCACGGTAGCTGTAGCCAACGTCGAGCGCCCAGCGAGGTTTCGATCTTTCTTTGGCAAGTTCGACACCGGCACCGCGCGCATCCACCAGTGCATCTGCCGCTCGTAATGAGGGATGCTGCGACAGTGATTGCTGCATTTCATCAAGTGGCGGTAGCTGCTCCCATGCCGGAAGCCCGTCTGCGATCGGTCGGCCGGCGTTTATTCCAATCCATTCACCCAGAGACGCTCGGGCGCGGGCACGTTGTCGTTCGATCTCTATGATCCGATCGTCAAGCCGACTGAGTTCCAGGTCGGCACGCAGGACATCTTGCTGACTCTTTCGACCCACCGCATACAGCGAACGGGTAGCACTCGACAGATCGTCAAAGAGCGGTCGGGATTCCGAGACAAGCCGATGTGCCGTATCCCAGTAGTAGACATCCAGCCACGCGTTGCGCGTTGCCGCCAGCACAGCACGCCGGCGCGCCTCCCCGTTTTCGCTCATTTCATTCGAAAGCAATTCGAACTGGCGGGTACTGATGTCACGCGACCTGCCCGCAGGAAACGCCTGTCGCAGTCCAATCGCCGCATTGGTCATGCCCTCGGTACTGAAGCCGCCGGACTGAATCGGGAAATTGTTGAGTCCGAGACGCAGCGACGGCTCCGGCAACTCGCCAGCGATGACTGCCTGTTCATCCAAAGCCGCAGCTCTGGCCTGCAGCGCCCTGTAGCCGGGCTCGTCGAGAAGCGCCAGATCTTCAGCCGCCGCGAGCGTCAGCGGAATGTTTTGCTGCGCCATCGCAGGCAGCGCAATGAGACCGGCAACAACGAGCCAGCATGCGCGTTGAAAATGTTTGTGCTCGGGCAACCGCCCGGAAGGGGAATGCATTCTGAAAACTCCTGCTTGAAAACCAAAAAGTCGGGCTTACAGCGGGACGTTTTCTAATCCAGGTAGACGCAGTTCAATACATGCAGCGGGGGAAAGCTGACCTTGAGGTCAGGTGGCCTCAAATCATCGACAGGAACAGGGTGGGCCAGCAGCGTTGGCCATGGCGGCGAGACTGATACAGCGAATTGGACATCTTTTTGAAGCTTGTCCGCGCCACCCCGACTCTCTAGCGCGACCCCGCCAGCAGAGCAGCAATCCGATTGCATCGAAAAACAGTCTTTTTCAACGATCGGTTGATGATGGTCCGCCTGGGTCATCACCTGTTCCGACATCGACGGACAATGTCCGCTGTCGGAAACGGCCTCGAGTGCCATCGTGCAGGGCATTGCGGCAAGATTCAGCGAAAACAAGGCGAGCACAGCGAGCAGCCGGCGGGAAGCCGGTTTTGAGCGGGCTG
>DDIP01000325.1 GCA_002338605.1 Proteobacteria bacterium UBA1847
TGGCAGGGGCGGCGCGAGCCGATTCACTGGTATTTCCAAATTTAGGCACTACATCCAAAGCTATGGCACGCATGGGGACTTGCCACCTGTGTGGCACCTACACCGAGTTGTCCTTCGAGCATGTGCCGCCCCGAAAAGCATTCAACGACCGCCCAACAATGACCAAGGCCGTCGACGACCTGCTAGCGGCAGAAAGTTTGGAGGAGATTCATAATGCCCGCGGTATTAGACAGCCGAGGGGCGCTGGTGCCTACACACTTTGCGCCCCATGCAATAACAAGACGGGAGCGTGGTACGGGCGCGCGTACGTAGACTGGGCGTATCAGGCACTCACCATCAGCGGGAATGCCGAAATCGCACCGTCACTGGTGTATACGTTTCAGATTTTTCCGCTTCGCGTAATCAAGCAGATTGCCTGTATGTTCTTTAGCGCAAATCAGCCCCGGTTTCAGAGCGTCCACGAGGAAACAGTTCGATTAATACTCAGCAAGGATCGAAAATACATGGACCCAAAATTCCGGATCTACGCGTACTTCAATCGGTCACCAGTATCACGCCAAGCCGCCGCAACTGGGCAACTTACATTCGGGGTGGGCACGAAGGTATACAGCGAAATCTCGTTCCCACCGTTGGGCTACATTCTGTCATTGTCCGGCGAGCCGCCCCACGAAGAACTCTGCGATATAAGCTTTTTCAGTCGGTACGACTACAATACGTGGACAGACGTTTCGTTGCGATTGCCCGTGCTACCGGTTGCAAGTATATTCCCCGGAGACTTTAGAACTGAAAACGAATTATACGGTGCGTAGTCAGCCATCAAGATATCATTCGTGCGGAGTCATCTTTGCAAAAGCCCGCTCACGTCCTGAGCCAGCTCGACACCATGGTGCCATAGTCATTGTACGTGATCTCGTCAGGCTCAATCTCAAGTTCGTCGCAGATCTGTGGCAAATCAGCCTCAAAGCGATGGAATCGGCGAGCTATCGCCCTACCGCCAGGAATAGTACGTCGTCCCGATGCTGCGTTTAGCCAGTCACGCACGGCGGTGATTGCGGTGTCTTGATCGTTGTCATGTCCTCGAATGTCGTGCCCCGCAATATCCGATATGAACTCTCTATATCGCCATCTTTCCCTATCTAGGATCAAGCAGTTCTTTTTCTTCTGATGATTTTGCCCATATCGCTTGGCTCCTAGAAATACTCCTAACTCCAACGGCATATTAAATCTAGGCAGCCCAGTTACTGCGTCAGCATCCGTCACTGAAATATCGTGGATCCCATACTTAGAGGCAGATATCAGTCGCTGGATCTTTTCGAATCGTACGTCAGCACCGTCATCAATCTCCATCGCGCATCGAGGAACGAAACCGCAGTCGAAGATTGTAAAAACAATCGCGTCGCGGAGCGGCTTGTAATCGTCATCAAATGGACAATTCAGAAATACGCCAGAGGCATAGGGTGTTTTCGAGGTGGTCAAAATCGTGCCGGCAACTTGCCTGTCTAACCCTTAGCCTTGCTCGTGGCTCGCCGAATACTCTTCACCGGGATCTTGCCCGATTTGACGGCCGGCATCACAATTCTTTGACGCGGGGGAGAAGGGTCGTTTCCGTAAGTCACCGAGTCCCGAATCCGTCCGTCGCGACCGTGAGTGATCATGTCGACTCGCTCACGAATTGCTTGTTGGCGCGCAGCCTGAATTGCTTCTTTTTGTGTGCGGTGCACGGAAGCAGCCTTTGACGATCCCTCACGTATTCTCGCCCAGCCGTCTCCGCGAGGGACGACGTGGATGTCTTTTTTGTGCGCCAACGGTTTGCCTATGGTCTTATACTTGAGCCGAACGCGAGCTACGCGTTTACCCTTGTCTGAAGAATACTAAAGTATAGCGCAGCTCTCTGCGGTCGGATTGCAGGGAACAGTCGCCAAAATGGAGTAATGCGAGCTATGGGCAATCTTCCGGCTTGCACCAAACCACTGTTAGCGTGTACGCTACACTGCTAACACGGAGGGTGGATATGAGCGACAAATCACTTGGAGAAATGATCCAGGAAGCGAGAGCGGCCAGATACAAACTTCGAGAATTTGCGCGATTACTTGGAACTTCACCGACACACCAAAGCGACATTGAGAACAACCGACGAGTGCCTTCGGAGGAACTTCTAGAACTGACTGCGGAAAAACTCGATCTTGACCTTGAAGCATTGCTCATGGCGGCTCGACGCGTGCCGGACAATGCTCATCGTTATGTTGCGGATGTGCCGGAAGCAGTTTCCTTATTTCGCAAGATCTCGGCACATGGGCTTAACCCGGACGAATTGAAGACACTAGAAAGAAAGACCGAATCGATAGTTAAGAAAAGGCGAGCGAAGAAGTGAAGGAGTATCGCGGCCCAAGCGGTGAGACGCGCCTATGGTATGAACCGAACGAGATTGAGATGATCATGACAACCGAACTCGTCCGGGCGAAGTTGCTGCCACATGCGGAGGACGATGACCTCACTGTAGATATCGAAGCATTTGTCGAGAACCACCTTGGGCTCCCTTTGGACCAGTACGCTGAATTGGAACCGGATGTTCTTGGTGTTACTGATTTCGTGCCCAACGAACGCCCAAGGGTTTCGATAAGTCGCGATCTAACTGGCAGCGCACTGGACGAAGACGACGCAACTCCTGGCTTAGTTGGCCGCTGGCGAGCAACCGTGGCACACGAAGCGAGCCATGTCTTGCTGCATCGCCATATCTTCGAACTGGACGACAATCAAGGATCACTGTTCAGAATGCCCAAACACGACCATGGCCATGGCCATGGGCAATTGCAGCGATGCCTGAAACGCGACGTCGGCTACGAGCGGCCAATCTCCGATTGGAAGGAAATACAGGCCAATATGGGTATGGGTGTCTTGCTAATGCCCAAATCTGTATTCCAGAAAGCAGCGCGCGCGGAAACGGAGCTGCTTGGCATTGGCGAAAACTCCATCCTGTCTGGCTCAAACGAGCATCTTGCTTTGATAGATCGGCTGGCCAGGCGGTTCACTGTTTCGAAGCAGGCCACGCGCATTCGCCTCGACAAGTTCGGAATCGTCCACGCGGCAGCACAGGCCACTCTGTAACAAAGTTTTGTGAAAGGGTTGACAGAAACTCTCTGTCCCCTTATTGTACGCATGCATGCGTGCACGCGACGAACGTTACAGGAGCATGAAAACTGATGGCAAATGAAACAGTGAACTGGCCGGGAGCGTCAGGTACGAAATACAAATATTGGGTCCACTCGTTGGATACTACCTTTAAGGATCAGGGAGGCAATTACATCTTCGCCAAGAAAACGGCGTCAGGGAAGTGGACACCAGTGTACATCGGCGAGACGGAAAGCCTTAGCGACCGGCTGCCAAACCACGACAAGCTGCCCTGCGTTCGGCGCAATGGAGGTACGCACATTCATGCGCACACGTCCGGCGGGCAGAGGGAGCGGCGCGCAGAAGAAGCTGACTTACTCGCGAACTTTAACCCGCCGTGTAATAAGGAATAATCTATACACCACTACTTTGGAGACATGCAGGTGAGTAAGAAACGCGATATACACGTCGTTCCGCATGACAAGGGCTGGGCTCGGAAGAAGGAAGGCGCAAATCGTGCGGGGTCGGTTCACCGCACGCAGAAAGAGGCGGAGGATGACGCCCGCCGGCAGGCTCGGAGAGAGCGTGTTGAAGTCGTAACGCACCGCAAGGACGGTACGATTCGTGATTCCGACAGCTACGGCAACGATCCTTTTCCTGCGCGCGACAGGAAGCACTGATGAAACGAGACATGGAGCTTTGCCGCGCGATAATGCTGCACTTGGAAACGTGCGAGGACACAATGGCGCCGCAACGCATAACCGTGGGCGACTTTACTCCGGAGCAGGTGTCGTACCACGTCAAGCTTCTGGCGGATGCCGGTCTGATCGAGGCACTCGACTTCTCCAGCATGGACTCCTTTCACTGGGACCCAATACGGCTCACGTGGGAGGGACACGAATTCCTCGATGCAGCCCGCGACGACTCCGTGTGGAACAAGGTCATGCGTGAGGCTGGCGAAGTTCCGATCACGGTGCTGAAGGAGCTGCTTGTGCAGGGTGTGCGGGTGGCGGTCGGACTGTAGCCATCGATGCGATGCGCGGTCCATGGCGGCGTTTACGCATGAAATTCTCCTAGGAGTCTTACCTGTGGATAGCGAAGAGAGGTTTTACCATCAGCTCGCAAAATCGATCCAGGCATGGCTTTGGGTCGAGACGGAAACGTATCTGTTGTATGCATCAATTATGGATGGGGCTAACCCGCACCTAGTATCGGTGACTTTTCACAATATTGAGAGCTATGACTCGAAGCTCGGATTAATCAATTCTTGTCTGGCACTCGTTTTTGCAAAAGACTCTAAGAAT
>DDIP01000087.1:0-5508 GCA_002338605.1 Proteobacteria bacterium UBA1847
GATCGTTCTCGGGGGCTGGTTGGTCGGTACACCGACATCCCTGCTGGATAATGCCCCATTGCGTGAGCTGCTGAGTCGCAATATGCACTTTCCGCGCATCCAGAACGCCATCGAGCGCGGTTCGCTGTCGGCGGTGGCGGTCACCGCTGCCGGCTATGGGTCCGCGCGCTCGACATCGTTTTACCAGGGCGAGCCATCATTGCAAGACTGGAATCGAACGCGCCGCCTTGGAAAGCGCGCCGACCTGAACCTGGATCACCTGATGGCGAGCATTGCCGTGCCGATGATTTTTTCACCGCAACAAATCGGCAATGAATATTTTGGTGATGGCGCAATGCGCCAGGCAACGCCGTTGAGTCCCGCCGTACACCTTGGTGCTGACCGAATTCTTGTGATTGGAATTCGGGACGAAACCGGCGATGTCGTGCCCAGGGAGCTGGGCCCCATCCCGAGTTTTGCCCAGATCGCCGGCTACATGCTCGATACGCTGTTCATGGACGGCCTGTACTCCGATCTGGAGCGCATCACACGGATCAACCAGCTGATTGATGCGGTTCCAGCCGAAAACCGGACCGGTGCCCTGGCCAGAGTACGGCCCATAGACACAATGCTGATCGTGCCGAGTGAAGATCTCAGAGTCATTGCATCGCGTCATCGACGGGAGCTGCCACTCGCGATTCGCGCGCTGCTTCACGGCATAAGCGGCCGCGGCCGCAGCGAAAACCGCCTCTTGAGCTTCCTGTTATTCGAGCGAGCTTACACGCGTGAATTGATCGCACTGGGCTATCGCGATGCAATGAAAGTCAAAGAGCATTTGCTGGATTTTGTAACCGGCAAAGAGGTGCCCCGGTTGTACGCACCGGAATGGATCAAGAAAGACCTCAGTGCATTCCGGGGCGATTAGCCCGCTGGCGATTGCAATAACAGGGCAGCACCGAGACCGAGGAATGCCGAGTAGCCGATCACGTCGGTAACCGTGGTCAGGACGACGCCGCCGGCGAGTGCAGGATCGACTTTCAGTCGCTTCAGAATCAGCGGGATGCTGAATCCTGCCAGTGCCGCGACGAACAGGTTGATGATCATTGCGACACCAATAATTCCGCCAATGCGCCAGTCGTTGAACCACCAGAGGGTCACCATTGACACGACGATCGCCCAGCCGACACCGTTCAGAATACCGACCATCAACTCCTTGCGCAGAATTCCAATCGCATTGTCGCGGTTTATCTGACCGAGTGCGATCGCTCGCGTGATGATGGTCAGTGACTGGGTTCCAGCCACACCGCCCATACTCGGCACGACTGGCATTAGAACTGCCAGCAGGACAATCTTGTCGATCGTCGTCTGAAACAAATCCACGACCGCGGCCGCCAGGAAAGCGGTGCCAAGGTTTACACCAAGCCACAACGCTCGACGGGCGGCGCTTTTGACGACGGGTGCGAACATATCGTCTTCTTCACCGAGACCTGCTGCGCTCATGAGTGAGTGCTCGGCCTCGTCGCGAATGACATCGACAACATCGTCGATTGTGATTCGACCCAAAACACGAAAATCGTCATCGACGACCGGCGCCGACAGCAGGTCGCGGTTTTCAAATTCCCATACGACCTGGGTTGACGCTGTGTGCGCCGGAATGGGCATGACGTCGGTGGACATGACGTTCGCAACGATCTCATCCGGGTCGTTGGTCAGCAGTCGTGACAGATACAGTGATCCGATGTACGTGTTGTCGCGACTGACGACAAATATCGAATCTGTGCCATCCGGCATCGTACCGACAGCGCGTAAGTAGCGGGCAACCACTTCGAGTGTGACGTCGGGGCGAACGGTGACGATGTCGACGTTCATCAGCCCGCCGGCACTTTCTTCGTCGTAGGCAAGCACCTGCCGCACGCGATCCCGGTCCTGCAGGTTCATTGACTGCAGGACTTCCTGCGTTACGGCTTCGGGCAGGTCGACCAGGAGATCGGCGAGATCGTCGACCTCCATGCCCTCGGCAGCGGCAATCAGTTCTTCTGTTGCCATCCCCTCAATGAGGCTGTCACGTACCTCGTCCGACAGCTCGACAAGAATATCGCCTTCAATGCCAGGGTCGAGAATCTCCCAGAGCATGGCGCGCTTTTTGCGCGGCAATGACTCCAACAGTCGTGCCAGTTCGGAAGCGTGCAGGTTATTCGCCATGACACGCGCCGCGCGCATGCGACCGCCATCCAGCCGTTGCCGCAGTAGGTCGAGGTTATCGGTGACTTGTTCGCGCGCGTCCATGCGGACGGAGTTTAGCAGCTTAACTTTGGTGCAGCTGACGGTCAGACAGGTTGTTATGGCGGGTAAGCACAGGTTCGTGACGAGCACGAAGTGTGGCCGCAATTTTCTCAGCCATGCAGACGCTGCGGTGCTGCCCACCGGTGCAGCCGATTGCCACCGTCAGATAGCCTCGATGTGCTTCCTCGAATTTCGGAATCCAGCGATCAAGAAAGCTGACGATATCGTCATACATTTCAATGAAAGTCTGATGTGCGTTGAGAAACTCAATAACGTCCCTGTCGAGCCCGGTCAGCCCACGCAGTTCGGGGGACCAATACGGGTTAGGCAGACATCGCATATCGAAAACGAAATCTGCGTCGGCCGGAATCCGATGTTTGTAACCGAAGGACTCGATCAACACGGACAGCGAATCGCTCTTGCGGCGGTCAACTCGTTCGCGAATCACGTCGGCGAGTTCGTAGATGCTGGTACGCGACGTATCGATGATCAGATCCGCCGTGTCGTTTATCGGTGTCAGAATCTCCCGCTCCGATTCAATGGCTTTGCGCAGTTCGGCGCCATGGGCCGCCAGTGGGTGGCGCCGTCGAGATTCGCTGTAGCGCTTCAAAAGGACTTCGTCGCTGGCATCGAGAAAAATGATGTCGGTTCGAATGCCAAGCTCGTGCAGCTCTTCAATCAAACCGGGGAGGGTTTCGAGATCCTTCGGTCGATTGCGGGCATCGACACCGACAGCAACCAACTCGGCAGCGGGTCCCTCGCCCGAGTGGAAGTCGTGCACAGCGGATTTAAGAAGCGAGGCCGGAATATTGTCGATGCAATAGTAGCCGAGGTCCTCAAGGACGTGGAGTGCCACCGACTTCCCGGAGCCGGATAGACCGCTGACAATAATCAGTCGAAGATCTCTGCTCATCGTGGATTCCGTCAATTGTGTCCGGTGTCAGGTGCCTTGCGCCGCCACTGAAGGTTCCGGCCTGACCAATGCCGAGCCGCTAATCAGGGACGCATACAGCTCCTTGCTGGATTGCGCACTGCGCAAGCGCGAACGAAGGCCCTCGTCGGCGAGTACCTGCGTGATCATTTTTATGTCCGCACGGTGCTCGTCGCCGAGTTCCGTTGGAACGATCATGCCAAAGACGAGATTGACGAGTTCGCCGTCGGCGGCGTCAAACTCAATCGGGTCGGATAGCTTTATCAGCGCCGCATGACTTTCTTCGAGACCTTCTACGCGGCAGTGTGGAAACGCTGCGCCGCGATCCAGTCCGGTGCAGCCGAGTCGTTCGCGATCATTGAGGCAGGCGAAAATCAGCTCGCTCGCGATTTCGGGACGGCCGCGAACCAGCAATTCACTGAGGATTTCCAGGCAGTGTTTTTTGCTTCGGGCACTGGCATTGCACAGCACGCCGTCCGGTTGGATGATGTCTTCGAGCAGCATAGGGGTAGTGTTGGATTGCAGCGATCTGTGCGGCCAGACGACCGCACAGATCGTATGCGGGTCAGGCGTACCTGATCTTGTCTTTGTCTCTGGCGTGGTGATCGACGAGTTTTTCCTTGTACTTTCTAACTCGCCTTTCAAGTTTGTCTACGAGACCGTCGATCGCGGCGTACATGTCCTCTTCAGTGTGATCGGCGTAGATCGTACCACCATTTACATGAACGGTTGCCTCGGCTTTGTGCCGGAGTTTCTCGACGGTCAGGATACAATGGACGTCAGACACTAGGTCAAAGTGACGGGCTATTTTCTCTACTTTGGACTCAACATATTGTCTCAGTGAATCCGTGACTTCGACGTGGTGGCCTGAAACATTCAATTGCATAGCTGTCTCCAGTTGATATTGTCTTGGGGTCCTATCGGGATTGCCTAGTGGTTTGATTTTGCTCCTTTTTTCAAAAATTCAAGCCCTGGGGGGGCTAACGGGTCTCACGATTCCTGCGATCGCTGGACGAGGGGATATTCATAGCCTCACGGTACTTCGCGACCGTTCGTCTGGCAACTGTAATCCCCTCGTCCTTCAGTAAGTTCGTGATCTTGCTGTCGCTAAGCGGCTTGGCGGGGTTCTCGGCCGCGATCATCTTCCTGATCTTTGCGCGCACCGAGGTCGAAGACTGGCCCTCACCATCTTCCGATGCCAGGTGGCTGGAGAAGAAATACTTGAATTCGAAGACGCCGCGGGGCGTATGCATGTATTTGTTGGTCGTGACGCGCGAGATGGTCGATTCATGCATGCCGATCTCCTCGGCCACGTCACGCAACACCATCGGTTTCATCGATTCTTCGCCATGATCGAGGAAGCTCTTCTGGCGCGAGACGATACTGGTGGCGACTTTCAGCAGGGTTTCGTTGCGGATTTCAAGGCTGCGAATCAGCCATCGCGCCTCCTGCAGCTGGGTTTTCAGTACGGCGTGTTCGCCGCTACCCCGGAGCAACTTTGCGTATTGCTGGTTGACGGACAGGCGGGGTACGCCCGTAGGGCTGATTTCGACCTGCCAGCGATTGTCGACCTTGCGCACGAAGACGTCCGGAATAACGTACTGGGCAGCCGCAGGGCTCACCGAGAGCCCGGGTTTGGGATTGCAGGCACGTACAAGTGCAAGCGCTTCGTGAAGGTTATCCTCGGAAATTCGCAGCCCACGGCGCAATTCGCCGTAATCGCGACTTGCCACGAGGTCCAGGTGATTGAGGGAGATGTCCAGCGCCAACTGATATCCCGGTGTTTCGGGATCAAGCTGCTCGATCTGCCGCATGATGCATTCGGACAGGTTGCGCGCACCGACCCCGACCGGATCGAGCCGCTGCACTTTAAGCAGCGCCGCCTCCACCTCCGCCGTCGTAATCGGCGGATCTTCGTCAAGTCCGGCGGTGATATCGTCGATGTCGCCGATCAGGTAGCCGTCGTCATTGATCGAGTCTACCAGCGCCTCCCCGATCAACGCTTCGCGCACGGTGAAGTTCTCGATTTCAAGCTGCCAGTAAAGGTGTTCGTGCAGTGACTCACCGGATTCGTCGGCAAACTCGCTGACCGGGCGGCCTTCGCCATTCCAGCCGCTGTCCTGCGTGCGTTCGGCAACGCGCGCCTCCCATTGCTCATCGGCCTTAATGGTTTCGACTTCCGCCGTCGATTCCGCAGAGGTGCGCGGAACATCCGGAAGATCCTCCATCTCGAGCATGATGTTTTCTTCGAGTGCTTCCTGGATTTCGGCGTTGAGGTCCAGGATAGGTAGCTGCAACAGGCGAATGGCCTGTTG
>DDIP01000087.1:5595-6049 GCA_002338605.1 Proteobacteria bacterium UBA1847
GCAACAGGCGAATGGCCTGTTGTAGCTGAGGCGTCATTGTCAGTGACTGGCCAAGTTTGAGCTGCAACGAAGGTTTTAACATGTAAGACGAATACTCAGGCTTGTCATTGTTGCACTATGCCTCAGAGTTTGAACTCTTGTCCGAGATACACTTCTCGGACGTGCTGATTTTCCAGAATATCTTCGGGCGATCCGGCGGCGATCAGGCTGCCATCGCTCAGTATATAGGCACGGCTGCAAATACCGAGTGTTTCCCGCACATTGTGATCGGTAATCAATACGCCAATATCTCGTTCGCACAAATGGCGGATGATGCGTTGGATATCAAGCACTGAAATAGGATCGACGCCGGCAAAGGGTTCGTCAAGCAATACGAATTTAGGATCCGCCGCCAGTGCTCGCGCAATTTCGACGCGGCGACGTTCGCCACCGGACAGGCTGATGCCAAGGCTGC
>DDIP01000087.1:6141-6666 GCA_002338605.1 Proteobacteria bacterium UBA1847
GACAGGCTGATGCCAAGGCTGCTGCGAACATGCCCCACATGCAACTCGTCGAGCAGGGTTTCAAGCTCCTGCTCCCGCCCGGCACGGTCGAGGTCCTTGCGATTTTCCAGAATCGCAAGGATATTTTGTTCGGCACTGAGTTTTCGGAAGATTGATGCCTCCTGCGGCAGGTAACCAAGCCCGAGTTTTGAACGTTCATGCATGGGTTTGGCCGTCAGGTCCTGGCCATCAAGCAGGATTTTGCCGCTGTCGGCGGACACCAGCCCGACAATCATATAGAAAGCGGTTGTCTTGCCCGCACCGTTTGGTCCGAGCAGGCCGACGACTTCGCCGCTTTTGATTTCCAGCGTGAGACTTTTGACAACCGTCCGCGATTTGTAGCTTTTGGAGATTTCTTGAACGCTGAGAATGCTCATGGATTCTGGACTTCGTCTTCCCGGTCGCGCAGCGTATCGACTTCGTCGTCAGTCGGCGTATAGATAACCCGTACCCGACCTTCGCCGCTCCCCGCCGAATCGGCAAGTA
>DDIP01000313.1 GCA_002338605.1 Proteobacteria bacterium UBA1847
CGCGGGCTGTCATGGTGGTTCCGCCCGCCACGGTTGTCTCACTTCGCCAGGTTCCGGATGTCGCGCCGGGCGCAAACGAGGAGGGCAGGGAGCCTTTGCTGGGCAGCAATAATTGGGCGGTTTCCGGAGCCCTGACAAAAAACGGCAGGGCGATTGTTTCCAACGACATGCACCTCGGACTGAATGTGCCGAATATTTACTACCGGGCACGGCTGCGGGTCGAGGGCGATTCACCGATCGACGTTTCCGGAGTGACGTTGCCGGGTGCGCCGTTCGTCATCGCTGGCAGCAATACGCGCATGGCCTGGGGATACACCAACAGTTACGGTGACTACACGGATGCGGTGGTCCTGAAGCCGGGTGCAACCGAAAACACTTATCAGACGCCAGCGGGTGATCGAGAGTTCGATGTCTTTGCCGAGCTTATCGACGTCAAGAATGCAGATCCGGTCGAGCTCACGGTTCGTGAAACAATCTGGGGTCCTGTTGTCGACGATGTCGACTATCCGGACGGTGACGTCGTCGTAAGCTGGATTGCGCATCACCCGGAGGCGGTCAACCTGAACATTATCAAGCTTGAAACCGCACAATCCGTTAGCGCTGCGCTCGATATTGCCAATACGATAGGCATGCCGCCGCAGAACTTTGTGGCAGGGGATGCCGGCGGCAATATCGGCTGGACCATCGCGGGCAGGATTCCGCTGAAATCGGATTTCAACGCGATGCTCCCTGCCGACTGGAGCGAGGAAGAGGGCTGGTTGGGCTGGGTGCCGGCCGACAATTACCCACGTATCGTCAATCCTGATAGTGGCCGAATCTGGACGGCCAATGCACGCGTGGCTGATGCCGAAGCGCTGCGCATCATCGGCAATGGCGGATACGATCTTGGCGCCAGGGCACGACAAATTCGAGATAGCCTGTTTGCCAGGCAAACGTTTACTCCGACCGATATGCTGGCGCTTCAGTACGATGATCGTGCGCTGTTTCTTGCGCCCTGGCGAGACGTGTTGCTGACTGTCCTGAACGATGAGGCTGTTGCCGATGACGATGATCTTCAGGAATTTCGGCGCCTGGTCGAGGGCTGGATTCCACGCGCCGTGCCGGAGTCGGTGGGTTATCGCCTGGTACGGGCATTTCGCCTCGAAGTCGAAAAACGCATATTTTATGCGCTAATGGCGCCTGTGCGCGACGCTTTCGGTGACGATGTCAGCCTGCGGAAAAGCAATCAATTCGAGGCATCATTGTGGTCCCTGGTTCAACAGCGACCGCAGCATATGCTGCCGGCTGATTATGAAAACTGGGATGAGTTCCTGCTCGCGGCCGTACAGGAGAACATCCGCTACTTCCGCGAGAATTTCGAAGGCCCGCTTTCCGCGCGCACCTGGGGAGAAGTGAACCAGGCTTCGATTCGACATCCACTGAGCCGCAGCATTCCGCTGCTCGGTGAGGATCTTGACATGCCGTATGACGCCATGAACGGGGATTCAAACATGCCGAAGGCGCAAGGCAGAACATGGGGTGCATCAGAACGTTTTTCGGTTGCACCGGGTGATGAGGCGAACGGGCTGCTACACATGCCGACCGGGCAAAGCGGGCATCCATTGTCCGATTTCTATGATGAAGGCCACAGTGACTGGATTGAGGGCCTGCCGAGCCCGTTTCTGCCGGGACCGGCAAAGCACACCCTGACGCTGACGCCCAACAGGCGTTAAGATAGGCGGTCACGCCGTGACGGACC
Organism: Proteobacteria bacterium UBA1847; assembly: GCA_002338605.1. Classification (GTDB taxonomy): domain Bacteria; phylum Pseudomonadota; class Gammaproteobacteria; order Steroidobacterales; family Woeseiaceae; genus UBA1847. Next base: position 1,739 of record DDIP01000313.1, read on the forward strand.
CGACCATGCCAAAGCCGAAATTTACAGGAACGCGTTCCTATATTGCGACAGACGATCTGATGATGGCGGTGAACGCTGCCGTCACGCTTGAGCGACCCATTCTGATCAAAGGTGAGCCAGGTACCGGCAAGACACAACTCGCGATTGAGATAGCGGAATCGCTTGGCAAGCCACTGTTCGAATGGCACATCAAGTCAACCACGAAGGCCCAGCAGGGGCTGTACGAGTACGACGCGGTCGCCCGATTGCGTGACTCGCAACTCGGTGACGACAAGGTTCACGACATATCCAATTACATCATGCGCGGCAAGGTCTGGGAGGCATTTGAGTCGGCGACGCAGCCGGTGTTGCTCATCGACGAAATCGACAAGGCTGATATCGAGTTTCCCAACGACTTGTTGCAGGAACTTGATCGTATGGAGTTTTATGTTTACGAAACCCGGCGGCTCGTCAGTGCTCGCCACCGGCCAATTATTGTCATTACCAGCAACAATGAAAAAGAATTACCGGATGCCTTCCTGCGGCGATGCTTTTTCCACTACATCAAGTTTCCGGATCAAGACACGATGGCGAAGATCGTCGACGTGCATTTTCCAAACCTGAAAAAAGAACTGCTGAGCGAAGCACTGAATGCGTTCTACAAGCTGCGTGATGTTCGCGGCCTGAAGAAGAAGCCGTCAACATCAGAGCTGCTCGACTGGATCAAGCTGCTACTGGCAGAAGATATTCCGCCCGAAGCGCTGAGAAGCGAGAACTCACGCAGCGCGATACCTCCCCTGTATGGTGCCTTGCTGAAGAATGAACAGGACGTGCACCTGTTTGAACAGCTGGTGTTTCTTGATCGGCGCAGCAGCTCGCAATAGGCACGGGTTCCGGATCACATGCTGATTCCCTTTTTTTACCTGCTTCGCGATGGTGGGATGAAGACCTCGATCACCGAGCTGCTGACTTTGCACGAAGCATTGAAAAGCGGCCTGGCAGGTCAAAGTGCCGATGACTTTTATTTTCTTGCTCGCACGACGCTTGTCAAAGACGAGGCGCATCTCGATAAGTTCGATCGAATTTTTGCTGCGTACTTCAGGGGTGTTCAGGACTCGTTAAAGGACCTGATGCAGGATATCCCGGACGACTGGTTGCAGCGGCAAGCTGAGCTCACATTGTCGGAGGAAGAAAAAAAGCTGATTGAGTCGATGGGTGGGCTCGATGAGCTGATGAAGGCCCTGAAGGAGCGCCTCGACGAACAGGGCGAGCGCCACGAGGGCGGCAGCAAGTGGATCGGCACGGCCGGCACATCGCCGTTCGGGGCCTATGGATATAACCCCGAAGGCGTGCGAATCGGGCAACAGGGATCCCGAAATCGCAGTGCTGTCAAGGTCTGGGACAAGCGCGAGTATCGGAACCTCGACGATTCGGTCGAGCTCGGGACGCGCAATATCAAAGTTGCATTGCGGCGTTTGCGAAAGTTTGCGCGGGAGGGGGCAGCCGATCAGCTGGATCTGAACGGCACCATTGACAAGACGGCGCGCAATGGCGGCATGCTCGATATTCGCATGGTTCCGGAACGGCACAATGCGGTCAAGGTATTGCTGTGCCTCGACATCGGTGGGTCAATGGACGACCATGTGCGCGTTTGTGAGGAAACTTTTTCCGCAGCCCGAAGCGAATTCAAACACCTTGAATATTTCTACTTTCATAATTTCATCTACGAAAGTCTTTGGAAGGACAATCGACGCAGGCATTCGGAGAAAACATCGACCCTGGATGTCATTCACAAGTATGCGTCAGACTACAAATTGATTTTTGTTGGCGATGCGACGATGAGCCCCTACGAAATCGCCTACGCAGGTGGCAGTGTAGAGCACTGGAATGAGGAGCCGGGTGCGGTCTGGATCAAGCGGTTGCTGAACACCTACCCGAAGGCAATCTGGCTCAATCCCGAGCCGAAATCGCGCTGGGCATACACGCCATCCGTCAAACTGGTTCGCGACCTGATGGATGATCGAATGTATCCACTGACGATCTCCGGGCTGGACGAAGGTATCAAGGCGCTGCAGTAGCGCCGAGTGTCTTGAGGTCGGCCAAAACCTCAGTTGAATGCACGTCGGGTTTCACCTTCTCATAGTGCCTGGCAATCGTACCGTCGGGCGCAATGATGAATGTCTGGCGTTTGGCAACTGTCATGCCGAACATGCGTGTTTTCACCCCGTAGGCGGTTGCCGTGTTACCTTCGGTGTCGGCGAGCAGAGGAAAAGGCAGGCTGTATTCCTCTGCAAATTCCTTGTGTGAATCAACGTCGTCCAGGCTGACACCCAGAATCTGTGCACCGAGATCCCGAAACGCGAATATATTGTCGCGAAACTCACAAGCCTCGGTGGTGCAGCCCGGCGTCTGGTCTTTCGGATAAAAATACAAAACGACCCACTGGTTGCGATAATCTTCGAGGGAATGGAGATTGCCGTCCTGATCGGCCAACTCGAATTCCGGGGCCGGGTCGCCGACCGCGGGCTGCTCGCTGGCGAATCCAATGGCAGAAAACGCAAGGGTGGCAATGCTTGCAAACAATACCGTGACAGATAGGGCGATAAAACGTTTCATCTTGGGGTCCGTATGTTGGTTGCCGGCGATGTGACCGTCTTCGCGCCAGCGTGAGTCGCATTATACTACGCTGCCTAAGGACGATCTGTAAGCTTTTCCTGGATACTATGACTAATATTCCATCCGATTTGATCAAAACAGGACTCGTGCTGCCGGGTGGCGGGGCACGCGGTGCGTTCCAGGTTGGCGTCCTGAAAGCGATCGCCGAAATCATGCCGAAAAGCTGCGCCAACCCGTTCGCGGTCATCAGCGGTACGTCGGCCGGGGCGGTTAATTCAGTCGTTCTCGCGTCGAGAGCACAACACTTTCGTGCTGCCACCTACGAACTCGAGCATGTCTGGGCGCACTTTCGCAGCCACCAGGTCTACAAGACCGACAACCTGACGATGCTGAAAAGCAGCTTGCACTGGCTTTCGTCGATCGTTCTCGGGGGCTGGTTGGTCGGTACACCGACATCCCTGCTGGATAATGCCCCATTGCGTGAGCTGCTGAGTCGCAATATGCACTTTCCGCGCATCCAGAACGCCATCGAGCGCGGTTCGCTGTCGGCGGTGGCGGTCACCGCTGCCGGCTATGGGTCCGCGCGCTCGACAT
>DDIP01000283.1 GCA_002338605.1 Proteobacteria bacterium UBA1847
GCCGCAGGCGCGTCGGGCGGTGGCGGTGGCTATGGCTCCGGATCTGGCGGCGCCGGCAATACCGGGCAGCAACAGGCCGGACCGCTCGATGGTATGAGTGCCGAAGAGATCCAGGCAAGAACGCCGGAAGACATCGAGATCAGTACCTACGACGACATTGTTGCCCGCCAATTGCGAGAAGCAGCGGTTGCCGAAGACGATCCTGTATTGCGTGAACGCCTCTGGGAGGAGTATCGCAAATACAAGGGGCTCAACTAGGAACGGCAAGGATAATGATAAGACTGGTCTCAGGCCTGCTTCTGACAGGAATCATTTGCTCCGGATGTGCTGTCCAGGAACTCGTTGTCGCTGAAGAAACGGAACTGGTCGTTGCGGAATCATCGGTCGATGAGGCCATGCTGCTCGATATCGGGATTGTCGAGTTCGACGCGGGTATTCCGGAGGAGAACGATACCGAGAAAACCGGGATTTACGAGGATATTCGTAGAGCTGAAGCGAAATATATTCCGTTCCACCTGAAAACAACCCTGCAAGGCACCGGTCACTGGGGTGCTGTCAGGGTCATACCGTCAACGAGTGCGTTTACCGATGTCATTGTTGGTGGTCAGATTCTTAAATCCGACGGCGAGTATGTTGAACTGCAGGTCTCTGTTCATGATGCGGCTGGCCGACACTGGTTTACACGCAAGTATGAAACGCAAACCGGATTAACGTCGTACTCGAATCGTCGCGACCGACGTCGTGATCCGTACCAGAAAGTATTCAATGATTTTGCCAATGACCTGCAAATGCATGCGTCGGAAATGCCGGCCAGGCAGTTACAGCGATTACGCCAGATATCGGAGCTGCAGTTCTTTGGCGACATGTCGCCAGCAGCCTATTCGGGCTACCTGACCACAAACAAGGACGGCATCATCGATGTCGTGCGCCTGCCTGCGGAGAACGCCCCGTCCGTTCTGCGCATGCGCCAGATCCGCGAGCGTGACCGGTTGGTTGTCGATACATTGAATGAGCATTACGCCAATTTCTATTACGGAATAGCCATTCCCTATCGCAACTGGCGCAAAAACGCGCGAGCCGAGACGATCAAATACCGGCAGGAAAAACGTTCGTCACATTTACAGGCCCTGGTTGGCGTCGTAGTGCTGGCCGGATCCACCCAGATTGACACGAGAAGCTCGGCGAGCCGCAATACGCGAAACATCAATCGCGCCTTGCAGTACCAGGGCATTACACGGGGCTTCAATACCTTGTACGAAGCGTTTCGACGAAATCGCGAGGCCAATCTGCACCTTGACGCAATTGCCGAGTTATCCGAATCCTTTGGCAGTGAAGCGGCGCCAATGGTCGTTAGTGTGGAGGGGCAGGAGCGGCGACTGACCGGTACCGCGGAAGTCCAGTACGAAAGCTGGCGACAATTGTTGAGAGAAATCTATGAAGCGGAAACGGGCTTTTCGCAGTCCGTGGAAGTAGGTGCACCGGCACGTGTGCCGGAACCCACCGGATAAGTTGCCTGCCAACATGCTCGAACTCACGAAAGGCACTCAGTTAGCCGACCGATACACGCTTGTGCAACGTCTTGGCGGAAGTGGCCGGACCGAGACATGGCTGGCGAAGGATCGCCTGACGGCTGCATCGGTCGCGTTGAAAATCGCCGAACCAGGTCCCGAGGCGGCCGAGCGCCTGCGTGCAGAGTGGCAAGCCAGCATTCGCATGATGCACCCGCATATCGTACGGGTGTTCGAATTTCATGCCGAACCCGACGCAGCCTTCTATGCCCAGCAATTTATTGACGGACCGGAGTTGGGTGCGATCGCCGGCGAGTCCATCGACGAAGTACTCGGTATCGCAGGTCTGCTCGCGGGTGCCCTGGCCCATGTGCATTCGAAAGGTATCGTGCATCGCGATGTGAAAGCGTCAAACGTATTGCTGGATGGCAACGGGGCGCCGTACCTGACTGACTTTGGCGTCTCGGCGGTCGCCGGAAAGCGTGCCTCCGGCGGTTCGCCAATCGTGCAAAGTCCGCAATCTCTCGATGGCGAGTCAGCGGCCCCGAGCGATGACATTTTTGCGCTGGGTGGTCTTATCTTTGAGCTGCTGTCCGGTAGGCCACCCTGGTCGACGGACAATATTGAGGCCGATATTCGACGTGCCGACATGCCGGCCCTGCATGCGGCAGATGGCACTGCCGCACCGCAGGCGGTTTCAGACCTTGTGAGAGACATGTTGTCGCGAGAGCCGGAGCGGCGACCGGATGCGAACGAGGTTGTCGCTCGACTGACCGAAGCGGGCTTCCCACCCCGTGTATCGAGGCTGCGCGGTTCTGTGCGCCCGATGAATGACACCGAGCCCGTTACACCCGTTTCATCGATACGCCACAAGCCGCGTACGGCCGGTCAGACGACGCTCGACACGGCACCGCAAGACCACGGACAGACCCGTATGCTCCTCGGTGTTGCGTTCGTCGCACTGCTCGTAATCCTGATTGCGGTTGTTTTCGTTCTGCCTGAGCGAGTCAGTCAGACGCGGTCAGCGCCGGTCGCTATCGATGAGTCGACCGTCGATGTTTCGGCGTCGGCGCCGATTGAGTCGTCTGACGAGGAACGCGATCGCCCGAAGGTGTATGTTGATCCGGAGGTACGGAAAAGAGTCAAGGGCGATACCGGCACGCCAACGCGTGTGCTGGAAGACGACGACGCAATTACTTTTTCAGAGAACACGGCCGATTACAGCGGTCTGGACGAGGAGGGACGCGCGCGATTCGGTGCGGAGTCCACGCTGGGAGAATTGTTGTCGGCATTCGAGGTGCTCAAGATGCGTGGGGTTGAGCGTTGGGCACCTCGGGAATATCGGGCGGCACGTGAACTGTATGCCGCGGCAGACGCTGCTTACCTGAAGAAGGACTTCGCGTATGCCGATGAATTGTATCTTGCCTCGCTGACCGTTCTCGACCCGCTGTTTGAACGTATCGAGCCCACGTTCAATAAAGCCTATAACGATGCTGTCGCCGCATTTGACGCAGGAGATCGCCTGGAGGCTCTGCGACTGTTCGAACTGGCGGTTGCCATTACGCCAACCCATGGAGATGCGAAAGCGGGTTATGAGCGTGCCCGGAACCTGGAAACGGTTTTGCGCCTGGTCGATCAGGGGCAGGATTACGAAGCGGACCTGGAGCTCGAGGCTGCCCAGCAGAGCTTCGAACAGGCAGTGGAACTGGACCCAAAATGGCAGCCGGCGCTTGATGGCATTGCCCGGGTACAGCAGACACGTCGAAAAATTGAATTTGACACGCGCATGACGGAGGGGTTTGAAGCCATTGCGGCCGGTGACTATCTAGCCGCGCGCGCGGCGTTTCGGGTGGCACAGCAGCTCATTCCTGATTCCCCTGAGCCGGCCGATGGCCTGTTGCAGGTTGATCAGGGCCTCAGGCTGCAAGATATTTCAACGCTGGAGCAGGAGGCGCGTTCGCTGGAGCAGGATGAACATTGGGACGCGGTGGTTGAGACCTACGAAGAAATTCTCAAGATTGACGACACGCTGGCGTTTGCTCACGAAGGTCTGTCGCATGCGCGTGAAATGAGTGCCCTTCATACACAGCTTGACAAGCTGATCGCCGAACCCGACAAGCTAAGCGCTCCTTCCATGATGCAAGATGCGACGATGCTGGTTGTGAGCGTGACGACCCGGTCGGATGTTGGCCCAAGGCTCGCTGCGCAGCGCGATGAGCTGTCGCGCCTGCTGAAGCGTGCGGCGACGCCGCTTCCGGTGAAGCTGGTATCGGACAATGTAACCGACGTCGTCGTATACCGGGTTGGCCGACTGGGTTCTTTCATGCGCAAGGAGATCAGCCTGCGCCCGGGGACCTATGTCGTTGTCGGCTCACGGCCCGGGTTCCGGGATGTTCGACTGGAATTTCGTGTCGCACCGGAGATCGAAATCGAGCCGGTTGTCGTGCAATGTGAGGAGCAGATTTGAGTTTCGAAAAACTGGTTATCCGTGACGTCGAAGGCGAGCGCCTCTACGGCGAAGACAAGTTGCCGCTGCGCGTCGGTACAGGCAGCAATTGTCAGCTGCGCCTGCCCGGCCCGGGCGGCGACCCAGTCGCTTTGCTGGACTTGCTGGATGGCTTGCCATTTGTACAACCGGTCGGTCGGAACAACGCCCTGCACATCAACGACGTCCCGCTTGAGACAAGTCGCCGGCTGGTCGACGGCGATGTGTTGCAGTTTTTTGGCAGTGAGATTCGCGTTTCAGTCAATGACAGCGGTGTGGTGCTTGATGTTCGCCTCGAAGACAGCGCCTACGTTACCCGGCCACCGCCCGAACCGGACGGCCAAACTGCTCCGGATGAGGAGGCGATTGCGCCGACGGCTTTTCGGCGTGCCGCGGCGACGGCAGTTGCCGAGGATGTGGGTAAACGCGGTCCACTGAAGATGATCGTGGGTGGTGCGCTGATTGCACTGTTGACGATGTCTTACCTGCTATTCAGCGCTGTTTCCGTGGAGTTCGATATCGATCCGGGCCAGCCGGACAAATTCGACATCGATGGGGGCTGGTTTCATCTGCCGGTTGGAGGCCGTGTATTACTGCGTCAAGGCAATTACACCGTCAATGTTGAGAAAAAAGGCTACTACGACATCGCACAGACTTTCGTCGTAGGCGACGATCCGTCGATGACCGTACGCCTGCGGATGCGAAAAAAACCCGGTCAGCTGCGAATTGTCACGGATCCGGTTGTCGATGCCGTTGTCACGATCGACAATTCGCATGTCGGCAAGGCGCCGTACGGACCCGTGGAGCTTGAGCCCGGCGCGCACACGGTGCGGGTGGAGTCTGAGCGTTTTCTGCCATTCAATGATTTCGTCAACGTTGCCGGGCTTGACCGTGTTGAGACACTGTACGTGCAGTTGACGCCGCGCTGGGCGAACGTCGAGGTGAAATCCGAGCCCGCCGGTGCAAGGATCTACTCGGGTGATGAGCAAGTCGGTACGACTCCGGCAACCGTGCAGCTGCTCGAAGGCAGTCACGAGCTTACGGTAGTAAAAGACGGCTTCAGCGCCTGGGACGGCAACGTCGTTGCAGAGCCTAATGTTGACCAGTCGTTGCCGTTGATCCGCCTGCAGGCCGCAAACGCGAAACTGATGGTCAACACCATACCTCGCGGTGCCAACATAACGGTCAACGGCCGTTATCGTGGCCAATCGCCAATCACTCTCTCGCTGACACCGGATGTCGACTACGAAATTGGCATGTCCAAGGCCGGATATGGCGTGACCAGTCGTAGCATGAGGCTCGAATCGGCGGCGAGTGAATCGATCACGGTCGACATGACGGCAAGGGTTGGCACGGTCACCGTATTTGTGGAGCCCGCAGACGCGACTGTTTATGTTGACGGCCGCGCGCGCGGTACCGGCAAGACCATTTTGCGGCTGAGTTCAGCACCGCATCGCATCGACGTGAAGCGCCAGGGGTTTCTTGACTGGACGCAAACGATCACACCGCGACCCGGCTATCCGCAAACGCTGACCGCAAGCTTGCGCTCGCTGGAAGCCATCGAACGCGATTCGGTTGCACGTACTGCGAAAACGGCGGCGGGACAAACCATGATTCGCGTCGAAGGTGGTACGTTTTCGATGGGTGCCTCGCGTGCGGAGAGCGGTCGTCGTGCGAACGAGGTGATTCGCCCTGTGACGATCGCATCGCCCTACATGATCAGCGCGCAAGAAGTCACCAACAAGCAGTTTGCCGAGTTTCGCGCGAATCACAACCCGGGTTCCGAGGTTCACGTTGCACTTGCTGCGGACAATAACCCGGTGGCAAACGTTACCTGGGCCGATGCGGTGCAGTACTGCAACTGGCTGAGCAAGAAAGAAGGGCGATCGCCGGTTTATAAGCAAGAGTTCGGCAAATGGGTGCCGGTCTATCCGTTCACCGATGGTTATAGACTGCCGACGGAAGCGGAATGGGCCTGGGCGATTCGATTCGAGGAACGCCCGGTGCCGCGCAAGTTCCCCTGGGGCAAGGCATGGCCACCGCCGAAGGGCAGCGGCAATTTTGCGGACCTTGCAGCTCGTGAACTGGTACCGTCGATCATTCCGAAATATGAGGACGGTTATGCTTCGACGTCACCCGTCGGTACTTTCGCGGCAAGTTCAATCGGCCTCTACGATGGTGGTGGCAATGTCGCGGAATGGGTCAATGACTGGTACACCGTGCCAACGCCGGGTATTACGGAACCCGAGGTTGACCCGACAGGTCCTGCGCGTGGCAACAGCCACGTGATTCGTGGCTCCAGTTGGCGGCACGCCGGAATTACGGAATTGCGACTGAGCTATCGCGACTACGGCGCGGATCCCCGCGTGGACGTTGGCTTTCGTATAGCGCGAAACGTCGACTAGAATGGCCTGAGACATTTGCTGTCGTTATTGGTCCAAACCAAAGGCGGGGCCTGAGGATCAACCTGGAGACCTGAAATGCTTCGATTACTACTTCTTCTGACACTGGGTATCGGCCTGGCAGCCTGGGCACAGGACGACGAAACCGACGATTCAGCGACGGCGGACCCGGTACCTGAATCCATTGACGAGATGTCGGAGGAGGAGCTCGACGATCTCGATCTTGACCGCAACCAGGATCACACCGAAGAAGACGAAGATGTCTTCAAGCCGACCGACGCCGTGTCTTACCAACAGTCCGTTCCTTTTCCGGTCGACATCTGATCAAAGCACCACGAGCCTTACTTATGAAAAAGAAGAACATCCCCGTTGAGTTCATTTTCCAATTGTTCGCGCTCATTATCGCGATCATCGTTGTGCATGCATTTTACGTGTCCGTGGTCCGGCCGAATGCCGCCCAGGTCATCGAAGAGCAGAATATGCAGGCTGCAACGAATCCTGAGTTCGTTCGCGAACGAAGCGTGTGGGTATTGATCAAGGACCTTGAGCAGGAATCCTGTTTCATCCTGATGTTCTGGGCACTGGCGATCATGGGTTACAAAGCAGTAAAGATTGGCAGCGAACGGCGCCTGCTCGATGTCGACCTGGTGCCGGTCGCTGAGGGGATGAGGATATTGCCCGAAGACACGCGCGAGTTTGCGCGGCAGATCCAGGCGTTGCCGGAGGATCGTCAGCAAATGCTGTTACCGAGAGCCCTGTTGAACGCGTTGCGCCGCTTCAGTTCGACACGAAATATCCAGGATGTTGCCAGCAGTACGCACACTATTTGTGAGTCCGAAGCGGACAGGCTGGAATCCGAGCTGTCGATGATTCGCTATATATCCTGGGCCATTCCGTCGATCGGCTTTATTGGAACAGTTCGCGGTATCGGCGAAGCGCTGGCACAAGCCGACAAAGCAGTCAAAGGCGACATTGCCGGTGTAACACAGAGCCTCGGCGTCGCGTTTAACTCAACCTTCATTGCGTTGCTTATCAGTATTTTCCTGATGTTCCTGGTGCACCAGCTGCAGCTGGTACAGGAGCGCCTGGTGTTCGACACTGAAGCCTACTGCGATGAAAAGGTTATTCGCCACCTGAAGGCGGATTAGGGCTGTCTCGGCAATGAGCGTACTCGCTGCACATTTGAATGACGCCGGCATCGTCGTCGTCAATGGCGACAGGATTCTCTACCAAGAGCCGGGTTTTGCCTTGCTCGAAGACGACCACGTGATTACCGGGGCGGCTGCCTATGCGAGTGCCAAGCTGCAGCCGCGTCGAATTCAAAACCGTTACTGGTCCGATTTGCGGGCTGACTCGCTGCCTGATCGCCGCTACCGGCAACTCAGTGCGGCAGACCTGGTCAGCAATCAGCTCGAACAGATGTGGAAGCAGGTCGCGAGTGAGGGCGACTGCCTGGCGGTAGCTGTACCGCCCTACATGAACAGCGAGAATCTCGGCTTGTTGCTCGGCATTGCGGCGGAGCTGTCGATCCCGATCGTCGCAATGTGTGACGCTGCAGTCTGCGCCACGCGGCGCCAATATGAGCATGCGGTCGTTGTGCATATCGACCTCAGTTTGCACAGCAGTATGCTGACTCGACTGATGCAGGAAGGGCAGGTTCAATTTGAACGAACGGCTGTCATCGAAGACAACGGCCTGCTGCTGTTGCAGGAAACCTGGTTGAAAATTATCGCCGAGGCCTTCGTACAACAATCGCGTTTCGACCCTTTGCATACCGCCGAGACCGAGCAAATGTTGCAGGACCGGATGCCGGGCTGGCTGGCGATGGCCATGAGTTCTGCCAGTGTCCCGCTCGAAGTCGAATCCCACGGCATGTCGCATCATGCCGAGATTGAATCGCTGGAACTTGTCGCGGCCGCGGCACCGGTTTACCAGGGTATCGTCAGCAATTTACGAACTTTTTATCGCGCCGAAGAAACACCGGCAATTCAGTTATCGGACCGCGCCGCCCGCTTGCCCGGCCTCGCCGCCAAATTGAAGGCGCGTGTGGGGGGCGAGGTATTCCTGCTGGAACCTGGCGCCACGGCGCGTGGTCTTGGAAAACGCTGCAAGGGGCAGCCTGGCGGTGGCAGCGTCACGATGACACGGCATTTGCCCTGGGATCAGTCGCCGATCCCGGTTGAGGTTGACGCGGCGGGCAGCGACGGAGGCAGACCGACGCACCTGTTGTTCGGTCACAAGGCGGTCACCCTGCAAGGCCAGCCGCTGG
>DDIP01000407.1:0-6877 GCA_002338605.1 Proteobacteria bacterium UBA1847
CAGGCCTGGACGGCAAGATCCTGACCCTGCCGTGCGATTGCGCGCGCTGCGCCGGCCGCCTGTTGAAGCGCAGGCATGACAAGCTCATCGGAATACGCGAAGCCGGTTTTCTCGCCGCTTGTCGCCCGAACCCCCACGCCCTGGTCGAGGCTGAAACTGCCCTCGCGGATGATTCCGTCCTCGAGCGTCCAGCTTTCCTGGCGGCTCACCTGGAAATAGAGGTCGGCATAATCGACACCGCCCTTCATCATGCTACCCAGCGTCGTGTTGAGATTGTGTTCATCGAGTCCGGCCGGTTCGAGCATGCGGGACATGAGTGTGTCGATTGATTTTTCGTTCATAGTCGTCTGTTGGCGAGCACCGGAAACTCACGGCGCAATTTAGTGACCCGTGCCGGATCGATGTCTGCGGCGATGCAGCAGTTGCCGCCGTCCGCCTCAGCAAGGATCTGACCCCAGGGATCAATGATCAGTGAATGGCCAAACGTGGATCGACCATCAGGATGTTTGCCAGTCTGCCCGGGTGCGATCACATAGGCCAGATTTTCAATCGCACGGGCGCGAAGCAGTGTGTGCCAGTGCGCCTCTCCCGTGGTTGCCGTAAATGCCGCCGGAACCGTGAAGACTGTAGCACCTGCATCAACGAGCTGCCGAAAAAGTTCGGGAAAACGCAAGTCATAACAAATACTGAGGCCGATACGGCCGCAGGGTGTATCGACACTGACCACCTCATCACCCGGATACATCGAGCGCGATTCGCGGTAGGACTCCTGCTTGTCGACCAGGTCGACGTCAAACAAATGAATCTTGCGGTAAAGCGCTTGCACGTTGCCACGAGGATCGTACACGGGGCATGCGCCGTATACGCGACCTTCCGCAATCTTCGGCGACACCATCGGCAGGCTGCCGGCGACAATCCAGAGTCCATGACGTTCAGATGCTTCGCGCAGGTAGTCCTGTATCAGCCCGTGACCGGGCTCCTCTGCGACGATCACCTTGTCTTGCCCTCGTTCTCCCATCAGCGCGAAATTCTCCGGCAGAACCGCCAGTGTGCAGCCGTCGGCGACGGCATCCAGCAGCAATCGATCGGTAAGCGCCAGGTTTTCACTGACGTCTGCTCCGCTGTTCATCTGAATGGCTGCGACGCGCACCGCGATCTCCTATTGTCCATCCGGCAGACAGCCGGCCAGTTCGCCGCTGGCAACGAACGCATCGGAATCGGATGACTCGACATCCGGCTCATCCCAGGAACCGCTGATGCCGTAATAGACCTGTCCGACCTCCTGCAAGGGTTTCTTGAAGATTTGCGAAAAAATCAGTAATGCCGCAGCGACCTGCGGTCCGGCAACAACTGCACCGACAATCGGCAGGCTGTTACCAACGTTCGCCGCCACAACAGCCGTTTGATCATAGGTCCGGTTTGCAAGATCGGCAACGCCTACAATGCCAATGTCGGCTGCAGGACCTTCCAGCGACAGATTGCAGGTATAGGTCCTGCCATCGTCAATCCTGAAAGTTCCGGTAATCGTGTCAAAACCGAACCCCTTGTTGAACACATCGCGGAAATCAAACGACAATCGTCGCGGCAGGGCCGTGATACTCATCAGGCCGAAGACCCGACCGGCGCCGGGCTTGATCTCCTCGAGTTGGCCGTCGACGACACGGACTTCGACTTCGCCGTCGAGTACATCGAAGAAATCACCGCGTGGACTTCCGGACCAATTCAAATCGAAAACCATGCGCAATTCGTCGCTAACGATTCCGAGCTGGTAGTTCAGGCGCTCCATGGTTTTCTTTACATCATTGCTTGTCAGCACGGCAGAGACGTAACTGTGACTACCCAGCGGATCGTTTTCATCGGCCTCCCAGCGACCGGTGCCGACAATTTCGGAGCTCTCGTCCTTGCTGGAGATACTGATCGCATTCAGTCCCAGCGGCGTCTTTTCAAGGTTTGCTTCGACCCGGCCGAGGTAACGATCACCAAACGCAAATTCTGCGGCCGAGAGCTGTATCGGTGGCAACCGCCGAGGGTCAAGTGTCCCGATTGAGGATACGCCTTGTTCATCGCCTGGCAAGCGAAGTTTCTCCATCTCGAGAACCATGGCGCGATCACCGCCGAAATCATAGGGAACGAAAACCGAGCCGGAAATATCATCGCCTTCAAACTGCACCAGCCAGTCCAATGCGCTGCGATCAACCTGGATCCTGTGATTTTGCAGGTGCTGACCGATCAGGTAGAGATTGTCGATCTGCACGTCGATCGAGCGAATTCGGTCAGCGGCGCCGAGGTTTTTTTCGCCGCTTCGTGACAGGTCCAGCCAGTCCTGAAACCGCACGATGTCCGTTCGGCCGCGTATGTGCAATCCCCGCGTATCTGCCGGCTCACTGATGTCAGCGCCCAGGGCCACAACGCCGCGATCGAAATCCCAGCTGCCTTCGGGCTTGTTGAACGCAAGCTGCCAGGTGATGCGCTCATCGGCAATACCTGAAGACTCGATCGCTTCACCCCCCGGCATGAACCGCAATTCGCCCCGAAACGGCATGACGGCCTCGTCTGCCTTGGCAAGCGGTTCCGGCAGCAGGAAAGCGAGCCCGTCCATTTCGGAATGGATGCGAATTGTCAGAGGCGACGGCTCCGGGGCTTTGCCGTCCGGGAACAGGATTTGTGCCTGGTATGCAGTGCTGCCCTGAACCAGGCCATCCAGTGGTACGCCGAGTTCATTGACGATACCGTCCGCCGTGATCGTGCCTTTTGTCGTCGCGACGATCGAGAATGCCGCCTCCTCTGAGCGAGTCAGGTCGATATCGACGTCCGACCCCAGGAAGCGCGCGCCCAGTCCCTCGCTACTTATTGCATCCCGGCTTATCGTCACCTCACCGATCAAATCGGTCACCGGTGGGGCGAATCCTTCGATCGCGAGCGTACCGTTGTTGCTCCGCACCCTGGTCAGAAACTCGAACTCCTGCAATCGCTCCTGCTTCAGCGGCACGAGGAGCTCAAGCGAGAAAGATGCCTCGCCGGAAACCTGTATCCGATCGAGCTGGCCGCCGAATACTTTGGCGATCGGACTCTGCATCGAAAAATCGTGAATGGTTTCGAGCGTACCGGTAGAAAATGAGTCGATCATCAGCACCGGGTTTCGAAGGTCCGGAATTTCGATACTCGCATCGACCACCAGGTTGCCCGAACTGAACGAACGATTCCTGACGCTGTAAAGGCGTGCGTTGTCGACGACGACTTCCAAATCTGCCTGCTCGGCCGGTGGCCAGGCCTCATGGTATTTGAACTCCGTATTGCGCACCGAGGCCTCGATCAGCAGGCGGCCCTCGCCGCCGTCGAACGGAAACTTGTCGAGCGGCCCGTTGAATGTTGTCGTTCCCTGGGGAATTGAGCCGCCGACCAGTGCCATCTGGAACCAGTTGTAGAGTTTCGGCTTCAATCCTTTGGTCGGTATGTAAAGCCGCGCCGCCGCGAGATCCGGAATACTCCAGCTGCTGGCAAGATCGATAACGGGTGAGCCACCACCCTTGTCCAACACAACCTGGACGTTACTCTGACTGTCAAAGAACGCGCTCCGGATGACAATGCTGTCCGACAGAATCGTTGTCTGGTTTGCCGAGTTGCGCCAGATAATTGCACCATCAGCCGTATCGATCGGAATGACCCTCGGAACGTACCCGGGTGCATCGATTTCAAGGTTTCTCGATTGAATTTCGAGCATACCACCGGCGCGGTTGGCCCGAACCAGGCCGGAAAAACCCCGTACGCCCGGTCGCCCTGCCGCATTCCGGAAACCGACGCCATCCAGCTCGGCGGACACATTAAATCGCGGCTTGTCGCTGCCGATGTCGGCAACCGTCGCACGCAGGTTACGCACGATACCCGAGGGACCGTAACTCTCCAGCATCTCTTTTTGTTCATCACCAAGCCACGGAGATGCGATGTGGAGATCGCCCAGCGGCAGGTAAGACGCGCGCGTATCAACCATCACGATTTTTCCATCGTCATCCACACTGGCTTCGACAATCAGGGTCGACTCCGGCCAGACGTGGTCATCGAAGGCGACGACGAACTCATTTGCTGCGATCAACCAGTCGCCGGACGACACATCAATCTCGAGTCGACCGCGGGCATCGAAATACGATTCGCCCGGCAACGCGACATCTTCAAAGTCGATCTCAGCCACCGCATTGTTGATGCCTTCGCGACCAAAACCAATCGCGAGCTCAATGTCACCGCTGCCCGATTCGAAGCGGTTCTTCCGGCGGGCCAGCCCAGACCAGCCGACCAGGTTTATTTTGTCGCCGTCGATAATGAGGTCCCAACTACGTTCGGCGACCGGCATTGTCAGGATTTGCGTTGCGGACACTTTCAGCTGGCGACCCAGGTCCTGTGGCAATCGCACGGTCGCGTCCGCTGCAACACGATTGTCGTCAATGCTGACACTGAGACTGGGAATATCAAAAAAGTGCGGGCGTTCATCACCTGGCTGCATGAACCGGAGTTCGATATCTTCACCGACTACTTCGATCTCGATACTTTGCGTGGTTGTATTTGGCCCGCCGCTCAGCAATTCATTGATCGGGATCCCCTGAACGCGAAAGCTGTTGTCTTCGAGCTGCTGCACATTAATGCTGGTCTCGCGAATGACCAACCGGTCGACGATGAGCGCCCGGTCGAACAGCAGGCGCATGAACCCGATGCCGACACGTACCTGATCCGCCGCAACGATACGTGCGCCATTGCTAATCTGTATCAGCTCGGCGTCGTAGAATTCGAGCTCGGGTCCGCGCAGTCCCCAGCGTGCATCCATTCCGGAAAATTCAACCTGCATGCCGATCGCGGTGCTCGCCCAGCGCTTTATCTCATCCTGGTATTCCGGCAGCCGTGGCAGGAAAAGTCGAAACAATCCGATTGCGATCGCCATCAGGATCACGACGGTTGCCGCGGTGTACGCGGCAAACTTCATCAGTCGTCTGAGCCACTGCCTCACATCAGCACCACGTCGAATTGATCCTGCAAGTACAGCGCTTCAGCCTGCAGCCGGATTGACTTGCCCGTCTGCTCGGCAAGGTCAGCGAGGCCACGCGCCTGCTCGTCGAGCAACAACTCGATGACGTCCTGATGCGCAAGCACGAGTGCCTCATCAAATTCAAACTGGCGCGACTGTCGGATGATTTCGCGAAACACTTCGAAGCAGACGGTTTCTGCCGTCAACACAAAGCCGCGGCCGCCACATCCCGGGCAGTCCTCGCCCAGGATTCGCTGCAGGCTTTCACGTGTGCGCTTGCGTGTCATCTCGACCAGTCCCAGCGGCGACACCGGGCTGATCTGGTGCCGCGCGTGATCGCGAGACATCGACTGTTCGAGGACCTGCAATACGTTATCCCGGTGATCGACTTCCTCCATGTCGATGAAGTCGATAATGATGATGCCGCCAAGGTTCCGCAGGCGCAGCTGCCGTGCAATAGCCACCGCGGCTTCCAGGTTGGTCCGGTAGATTGTTTCCTCGAGGTTTCGATGGCCGACATAGCCGCCGGTGTTGACGTCGACGGTCGTCATCGCCTCGGTTTGATCAAAAATAATATAACCACCGGATTTTAAAGGGATTGTACGATCGAGCGAGCGACGAATTTCATCTTCGATGCCGTGCAGGTCGAAAATCGGGCGGCGACGTTTGTATAACTCCAGCATGGGTTCGGCATCCGGCAAATAGGTCCTGGTGAACTCCCGCATCGCGTTAAAGTCCGCTTCGGAATCCACCAGGATTCGTTCGACATCCGGCGTTGCCAGGTCCCGCAGCACGCGCAGCGGCAACGACAGATCTTCATGTACCAGTGTTTTTACATTGGCGAGCCTGCACCGTTGCTGAACGACCTCCCATAATTTTTGCGTATAGCGAAGGTCAGCCTCAATCAGCTCTTTGCTGCAGCCCTCCGCAACAGTTCTGACGATGGCGCCTGAACTCAAGCCGTGGTCCTTGATCAGGTTCTCGACCAGCAACCGCAGACGGTCGCGCTCATTCTCGTCCTCTATGCGCGCCGAAACGCCGACGGTATCGCTGTGGGGCAGCAGCACCAGCAGTCTCGACGCCAGGGTAACGTAGGTCGTCAGCCTGGCACCTTTGCTGCCCAGCGGGTCTTTGACGACCTGCACCATGATGCCGTCGCCCTCGCGAACGAGGTCCTTGATGTCGGGTATCGCGTCGGCCTCATCCGTGCCAACAGGCGGAGCAATATCGGATGCATGCAAGAAGGCGGTCCGATCCATGCCGATGTCGACAAATGCGGCCTGCATGCCGGGCAAGACCCTGGAGATTCGACCCCTATAGATGTTGCCGGTAATGCCCCGTCGGGTTGTCCGCTCGATATAGACCTCCTGCAAGACGCCGTTCTCCAGCAGCGCGGCGCGGACCTCGCTCGGTGTCACGTTGACCAGTATTTCTTCTTTGGGCGATTCGTCCGTCATTTCGTGTTCACAGTAGGTCGATCCCTGCCTGCTTTAGCAGCCTGGCCGTTTCAAAAACCGGCAGCCCCACGACACCCGAATAACTGCCGTGGATGGCCTCAACAAACTGGCCGCCGAGCCCCTGGATGCCGTAGGCGCCAGCCTTGTCGCAGGGCTCCCCACTTTGCCAGTAACGCAAGGCCTCGTCCCGATCAATTTCGCGAAACACAACTTCCGTTGCCGAATGGGCGACTCGAATGATCTCGTCGCTTCTCACTGCAACACCTGTCAGAACCGTGTGACGTCGCCCGGACAGGCGTATCAACATATCAATCGCCTCCTCGGCGTTGCGTGGCTTTCCAAGTACCTCCGCATCGAGGACGACAACAGTATCTGCGGCAACGACGCAGGTGGCCTGCCGCATATCGGC
>DDIP01000407.1:6997-7971 GCA_002338605.1 Proteobacteria bacterium UBA1847
ACTGCCGCGGCTTTGTCCGCTGCCAGTCGAAGTACCAGTTCCAGTGGCGTTTCACCGACGCGCTCGGATTCATCGATCTCGACTCTCTGTACCGAGAATTCCAGCCCCAGGTTTTCGAGAATTTCGCGTCGGCGCGGAGACGTTGACGCCAGGCATAATCGGTGTCGCATAGTCATTGTGGCTTCTCAGTCGCGATGATAGGGATGTCCTGACTGCAGGGACCACGCCCGGTACAACTGCTCGGCGAGCAAGGTGCGCGCCAGGCCGTGAGGCAATGTGAGTTGCGATAGTGACCAGCAAAAGTCCGCCCGACTCCGAATGCTGCTCGCGACACCATCCGGTCCTCCGATTACAAAACAAAGATCACGACCATCAGCCTGCCAGTCAGCCAGACGTCGCGCCAACGTCTTGCTGTTGAATTGCTTGCCGCGTTCGTCCAGCAATACAACCTGTTCATCGTCTTTGAGTTTTTGCAAAAGCAGCTCACCCTCCGCTGCCATCGCCTGTTGCGACCGGTCATTCCTCGCACGGCGCACCACGGGTATGACATCAAGTCGAAATTTCCATTCGCGGGGAAAACGCTTCGTATAGACGCCGAATGCTTCGTCGACCCAGTCGGGTTGGCGATCACCGACAGCCAGCACGCGGATATGCATGCGCTACCTGTCTGTCGCCGCGGCGTCTCCGGCCGGTGTGATTGACCAAAGCTTCTCAAGGTTATAGAACTCACGCACCTTGGGCAGCATGACGTGCACCAGGGCATCCTGCAGATCCAGCAGGACCCACTCACCGCCGTCCGCGCCTTCGATGCCCACGGGGCGATGACCTGCTGCCTTGACCACGTCCGACACGTTGTCAATAAGTGCTTTGACATGCCTGCTCGACGTGCCACTCGCGACAATCATCCAGTCGGTGACGGTCGTCATGTCGCGCACGTCGAGCTTGACGATGTTGACCGCCTTGATGTCTTCAAG
>DDIP01000223.1 GCA_002338605.1 Proteobacteria bacterium UBA1847
TAAGGTGACTGCCACCCTATCTCGCGCAACAGATAGGGTGGCAGTCACCTTAATTCGTGTGGGCGGGTGCGGCTCATGGGCCAGGAGCACGTTTGACGGGTTCGCGTCGTTGTGGATCACCTGTTTTGGAAGTGCTTCGAGCCTTGCTGCCGTCTGATCGCGAAAGGTTTCCAGTACGGTCCGCACAGGTCGTCGTATCGTCGGGTCGGTGATATGCCAGGTCAGATCGACAAGCTCAGCCGCGCGTTGCATATTCCACAGCAATACCGGCTGGTCCGCCGCATGCCTGAAATTCGCGAGCGCCCGGTCGAGGCGTGCAAGACTTTGTCCCAGCGCGCGCGCTGTTGCCTTGTCGATCATGTTTTTGTCGAGAGGCTCACCTGGCAGCCAGTTCGTAACACGCAGCGTGTACCGCGTCCCGTCCGGGGCCTGCACACCACTCAAAGCGTCGTCCGCCAGGTTGCGAATAATACGCGGCACGCCGAGAATGCCCTGTTCTTCGAGGTGCAACAGTGCGGCGATCTGAAATTCCGTCACCGCCGGGTCTTCGACGCTACTGACGATCTTGGCAACAAAGCGCGATCCATCGGGTGCCGTAAGGCGAAAATTCTGGTCGCGTTCGCTCACGAGCGGGAGAAGCTCGCCGCGCAAACCGTAGTCGCGAACGAGTGCTTCAGACACCAGCGCCGGATCGAGCGCTGGCGGTGCTGCGGCGACCGAGTGCAATGCCGCAGAGGGATCTTTCACCGGCTCATGTCGCCCACTTCTCGACAAGCGGCGCCGAGTAGTCGGCGAACTGCTGCAAGAGCCCATTCGCCGTCACATCGCACAGCAGCATTTGCCGGTTTTCCGGCCGCAGGAACCCCTCGCCGACCGCATGGTCCAGGTAGCGGAGCAGGTCGTCGAAGTAGCCATCAACATTGAGCAACCCGCAAGGCTTGCGGTGAAACTGCAACTGGCCCCAGGTCAGGATTTCAACAATCTCTTCAAGCGTGCCAAATCCGCCCGGCATGGCGATAAACCCGTCGGACAAGTCTGCCATCATCGACTTACGCTCGTGCATTGACGCAACAACATGCAAGGCCGTCAGCGACTGATGTGCCATTTCCTTGTCCTGAAGCGCCCTGGGTATAACACCGTGAACTTCGCCGCCGGCAGCGAGCACCGCGTTCGCGATAACTCCCATGATGCCCTTGTCCGCCCCGCCGTAAACGAGACCGAATTTGTTGGCGACGAGCACCTCAGCCAATTCGCGAGCTGCCTTCGCGTAACTTGGCCGGTGGCCAGGATTGGAACCGCAATAAACGCAGATTCTCGCCATGGGCGCCGTCAGGCCGACTTCGCTCTTGCTTTTGCGCCGTGCATGATTGCCGCAATTTCCGGCCGACACTGGGCCAGTTCCTCGGGCGTCAGCGAATCGAGCTCGTGTGGAAATACGAGCCACTCCGATGTTTCGCGCAAATAGTAGTCCGGTGTGATATCCGTTTCGTTGCGCGTGGGCTTGAACCAGGGCACGGCGACTCGAATATCCTCGGGCGTGTTGCCCCTCGCGCGTTGGGTCAGTTCCTCGATAACGGCGACGATGGTATTCCCGGTATCGAAGACGTCGTCGACGATCAGTACTCGATCATCGTGGCGAATCTTCTTGATAATGTAGTTCAATCCATGCACGGCAACTTTTCCGCGAGCGTCGACCCCGGTATACGATGATGTCCGAATCGCAATGTGATCGGACTTGATTCCGCAATACGTCAGCGTTTCCTGAAGCGCCATGCCAACGGGCGTTCCGCCGCGCCAGATCGCGATAATCAAGGTCGGCTCGAAGCCGCTTTCGACAATTTTTATGCCGAGTTCGATGGAGTCTTCGAGCAGGTCCTGCGCGGAGAGTACGGTCTTGTCCATTATTATTCTCTGCTGTGCGAACTTTGAGTGGACGCTATAATGCCGGTCCCGATTCTAGCGCAGCCAGACCCAGGTACAACTATGAACGAGCGATTTATCGCCGCGGACGATCTGCTTCGCGACTCATTCCAGCTCGCCGCGAATATTTTCGACGCGGGCTTCAGGCCCGATTTTCTCGTGGGACTCTGGCGCGGCGGTAGTTCTGTCGGCATTGCTGTCCAGGAAGGCCTCGATTACCTCGGTGTGCCAACGGATCATATTTCAATCAGGACCTCGTATACCGGGGCGCCGACATACTCGCAAATGGTGAGCAAGGCGGACTCCATCCGCGTGCATGGCCTGCAATACCTGCTTGAGAATCTCAGCTCGCATCACTCCTTGCTGATCGTCGATGACGTGTACAGCACCGGCTCAAGTGTGAATGCCGTGATCAAGCAGCTTGCCCGGAAAACGCGCCGCAACCTGCCCGGCGACATCCGAATTGCTACGGTTTGGTACCGGCCGACCGAGAAAACACTCAGGACGCCGGACTACTTCGTTCACAAAACCAGCGACTGGCTGGTCCTGCCCTATGAACTCGCCGGGTTTTCGATCGAGGAGCTGAGTCAGAATCGTCCGGAGATGGCTGGCCTGTTCGAACGCCTGGCTCCCTACCACGATTCGCGAGGCGATTCGCGGGGCTGACAGCCGTAAGCCCGACATTTTTGCCATCGCTTTTGGAATTATCACACGAAGGAACAGCATGAGTACTGCGAAGATTATCTATACGAAAACCGACGAAGCCCCGGCGCTGGCTACCTATTCCTTGCTGCCTATTGTTGAAGCATTCACCGGCGCTGCCGGCATTATTGTCGAAACGCGGGATATCTCACTCGCGGCACGCATCCTCGCAGCTTTTTCCGACACGCTGCCGGCGGACCAACGCCAGTCAGACGCACTTGCAGAACTGGGCGAACTGGCCAAGACGCCCGACGCCAATATCATCAAGTTACCGAATATCAGTGCATCGGTGCCCCAGCTGCAAGAGGCGATCGCTGAACTCCAGTCGCAAGGATTCGATATTCCGGACTATCCCGAGGACGCGCGCACCGACACCGAGCGCGACACCAGATCACGCTACGCAAAAGTACTCGGCAGCGCCGTCAATCCCGTTCTGCGCGAGGGCAATTCCGATCGCCGGGTTGCCGCCGCGGTAAAGGAATTTGCAAAGCAACACCCGCACTCGATGGGTGCCTGGAGCAAAGACTCGAAGTCACACGTCGCGCACATGGCCGACGGGGACTTCTACTCCAGTGAGAAGTCCGCCGTGATCGACACGGCCGGCGACCTGCAGATCAGCCTGATCGCAAAGGACGGCTCGGAAACAATCCTGCGGGAGAACGTTGCAGTGCAGGCGCATGAAGTTGTCGATGCATCGCGCATGGATTGTGCGGCGCTCCGCGAATTCTTCGCCAGGGAAATGGACGATGCCAGGCAAAAGGGTGTGCTGCTGTCATTGCATCTCAAGGCAACGATGATGAAAGTCTCCGATCCAATCATGTTCGGTCATGCTGTCAAGGTGTACTACAAAGACGTCTTCGAGAAATACGGCGATTTATTCGAGGAAATCGGCGTGGACGCCAACAATGGGATTGGCGATGTCTACGCCAAGATTACAGGCCTCGACGATGCAAATCGTGCTGCTATCGAGGCTGATCTGGCTGCCGTTTATGAATCGCGACCAAAGCTTGCGATGGTCAACTCAGACAAGGGCATTACCAACCTGCACGTTCCCAGCGATGTCATTATCGATGCATCCATGCCAGCCGCCATTCGCAGTTCCGGGCAGATGTGGGGCCCCGATGGCAAACATGCCGACACCAAGGCGATGATTCCTGATCGTTGCTACGCCGGGATCTATGATGAGGTCATTCGCAATTGCCAACAGCACGGTGCGTTCGATGTGACGACGATGGGTAATGTCTGCAACATCGGCCTGATGGCACAGAAAGCCGAAGAGTACGGATCGCACGACAAGACGTTCGAAATCCCGGCGCCTGGTAAGGTTCGCGTGACGAACAAAGCTGGCGATGTCGTCCTCGAACACGACGTCAACCAGGGCGATATCTGGCGCATGTGCCAGACACGTGACCTGCCGATTCGGGACTGGGTCAAGCTTGCGGTAAACCGCTCGCGGCAAACCGGAAAACCCGCTTTCTTCTGGCTGGACGAACAGCGTGCCCATGACCGGAACCTGATTCAGAAGGTCAAGACCTACCTGAAGGACCACGACACCGAAGGTCTCGACATTCGCATCCTGTCGCCGGTTGAGGCCATGCGCGCTACGCTTGAGCGAGTACGAAACGGCGACGACACGATTTCAGTAACCGGCAACGTTTTGCGCGACTATCTCACGGACCTGTTCCCGATCCTGGAGCTTGGCACCAGCGCCAAAATGCTGTCGATCGTGCCCTTGCTCGCCGGCGGCGGGCTGTACGAAACCGGCGCGGGCGGATCGGCACCCAAACATGTCCAGCAGTTTCTCGAGGAGGGCCACCTTCGCTGGGATTCACTGGGTGAGTTCCTGGCGCTGGCCGTCTCGATCGAAGACATCGCCGAGAAAACCGACAACGACGCCGCACGAACCCTCGCTGATGCCCTCAATGACGCGAATGGCAAGTACCTGGCAAGTAACAAGTCACCGTCGCGAAAGGTCAACGAACATGACAATCGTGGCAGTCATTATTACCTGGCACTGTATTGGGCCGAAGCACTTGCAGCTAACAAGCGCGCGAAAGCTCTGGCCGGTAAGTTTGCAGCAGCGGCGAGTGCCCTTGCCGACAACGAAGCGACCATCAATGCCGAACTGCTCGCCGCACAAGGCTCCCCCGTAGATATTGGCGGCTATTACCGACCGGACGACGACAAGGCATCCGCGGCGATGCGCCCGAGTTCCACCTTGAACAGGATTATCTCGGCTATTTGATTTCGCATTGCTTGCCGGCAACGTACGTCGCAGCAACGTGCCGGTCGTCTGCCAGCATGGTAATGGCAAACAGCGTCTCGTCGATCGATGACGAGGCAGCGGTTCTGCGTGCGGACAGCGACGTTCCGGCCGGATCCAGCACGACAAAGTCGGCTTCCTTGCCGGATTCAAAATTGCCGACTTTGTCGTCGAGGTACAATGCCTCGGCCGCGCCAAGTGTTGCGAGATACAGTGCACGCGTCGCCGGCAGCGACTGGTCCTGCAGGTGCAATACTTTGTAGGCTTCGCTGGCTGTACGCAACAGGCTCAAACTGGTACCGCCACCGACGTCCGTACCCAATCCGCATCGCACATTGGCCGCTCGCATTGCTCGAAGATCAAACAAGCCACTGCCAAGAAACAGGTTTGACGTAGGACAAAACGCGGCCGCCCCACCCTTTTTCGCCATGCACTGGCGGTCGTCGTCATCGAGGTGCAGGCAGTGCGCAAAGACGGAACGTTCCCGCAACAGCCCGAATTGCTCGTAAACATCGAGGTAGCTGCGATGCCGGGGAAATTGCTTGCGAATAACGTCAACTTCGGACGTGTTCTCGGCCAGGTGAGTGTGTACCCAGGTGTCGGGAAACTCGGCGGCAAGCCTCCCCGCAGCAGCGAGTTGCGCTTCACTCGACGTAATCGCAAATCGCGGCGTTACTGCGTACCCCAACCGTCCCTGCCCGTGCCATCGTTCGATAAGGGCGCGACTCTCTGCATAGGATGATTCCGGCGTGTCGCGCAGCGCCTCCGGGCAATTCTGATCCATCATCACTTTACCGGCGACAAGACGCATGCCTCGCGCCATCGCCGCTTCGAAAATGACATCGGCTGAATGCGCGTGCACCGTGCCGAATACCAGCGCAGTGGTCGTGCCATTTCGCAACAGCTCATCGAGAAAGACGCCGGCAACCTCTTTTGCGTGCGCCCGATCCGCGAAACGCTGTTCCGCGGGATAGGCATAACGATTGAGCCAATCGAGCAATTGTTCACCGTAAGACGCGATGATATCGAGCTGTGGAAAATGCACGTGGCAGTCGATGAAGCCCGGTACGATGATTTTTCCGGGAAATTCGGTCAGTGCCATGCCACTGCACTGAGGCAGCAGGGTCGCGGCATCACCGACCGCCTCAACCACACCGTCTTCGACGAGCAACAGCCCGTCTTCAAAATAGTCGACTGCCGACAAGTCGGCGCTTTCGCCCGGGTCGGACAGGCAGTGCAGTATCGAGGCCCGGTACGCCGCTCGCATGGCGTTCAGTCAGCTTCCAGCATGATGGCTTCGTCCAGCGTGTGAATATCGCAGTTCGGCCCCGCGCCGCCGCGATCGATTATCAGGTACTCCTGGCCTGCCTCGAACGCGATCAGCGGCATATGCCAGGTGCCGCGCCGATAGTTGATACCCTGGCGCCCGTTACTGACAAATGCCCGCAAGTCACCCGCATCGACACTCTCGCCGGGTGGTGCCACAACGACGACCATTTTGCAGGGACTCAAAGGCACAAAGGCCTGGCTGCCGAGCGGGTGACGTTCAACCATGTCCAGCCGCAGAGGCAGCGACGTCGGCGTGCGGCATCGCGCAATGCTGACCGCGACCTTGCTGTCTTTCACGAGGTCGACATTGCAAAGATTGTCGAAGCGTTCGAAGCGCGCTTCGTTCATCGCATCCGCGTTCGAGCGCGATGACTCGATAACCTCGCCATAGGGAGCGAAACGTTCGCTGGTCAAAGGCGCTGCTTTCAATGTAATTGTCATGAACTTCGTTTCCCGACACGACCAAAGAGGCGCAGACGACTGACACCCCCGTCGGGGTATATCGACATACGCACGTGCGTTGCCGGTTCGGTCTCCAACAAGTCTTCAAAATAGTGTTGCTGGTCCATCTTCAACCTGGTTTTTGGCAACAATGGCTTCCAACGCGGCGAATCATTGGTCGCCTGCTCATCCGATTCAAAATACCCCACGTCGAGCGACACGCGATCCGGGTAGTTGCCCTTGAAATGCGCGGTATCCACCTCGACGCGTTCAATGACACCGGCTTCTGCCAGCGCAATGATCACCCAGTCATTGCCCGGACCTCGGCGTCGTGCCGTCTCCCAGCCATCGCCCATGTTGACGCCCCGACCGTGCACGTTCAGATTGTGCATACTGCCGAAGTGTTCGTCGCTGCAGGCAATCGCGCGACCACCGTTCTCGATTGCCGCAAAATCGACGTAGCCGTCGACTCCGCTGAAGTCTGCCCTTACCTGACCATAAATCCGAAGTCGCGCGATACCGCCGTCCGGATAAATGTGCAGGCGAACGTGCGTCCAGACACGTTCGTCGTCAATGGCGAGCAGGTGATGTGAATCGCCGGATAGATTGGTTTTTGGCAAGATCTCTACCCAGCCCTCTTGCGGAACGTCCTCGTCGCTGACACAGGCCTCGATCGAGGCTTCTGGGGGGTAGTTGCCCGTAAAGTAGCTGGTGTCGATATCGAAGCCCCGGATAATCCCCGGGACGCCAAACCGGATGACGCAAAAGTCGTGCCCTTCGACACGTTTTCGCCGACTTTCCCAGCCATCCATCCACTTGCCGTGATCGTCATACTTGCCTTCAATAAAAACCGGCGTTGCCGAATCGATGATGCGTTCTTTCGCCGCAAAAAACTCATCGGTCGCAAACGTCACGCTCGTACCAAGGCGCGGTTGCTCAAGTTGAATCCACTGATGAAACGGGTGTCGCTGCGCCATTATCCTTGCTCCATCGCATTGAGACGTAAGCGGGCAATTTTATGAATTTCCAGCAGCGCCGTCTCGAACTCGGTGTCGTAGTCATTTTCGAGGCGCGTCTCGAAAGCCTGCAAAATTTCCGTACGGTTGCTTTCACGAACCGCCTTGATGAACGGAAAGCCGAATTTCTTTTTGTACGCTTCATTCAGCGCCTGGAAGCGATCAAATTCGTCGGCACTGCATTGGTCAATCCCGGCCCGGGACTGTTCTTCGGTCGAGTCGGCCGTCAGTTCGCCGGCGATCTGTGCCTTGCCGGCCAGGTCCGGATGCGCACGTATCAGTTCGAGCTGGGTTTTCTCGGACGCGTTGTCCACGCAGTCGGCCATCAGCCGCGCCAGCGTTCTGGTGTCGGGCCGCTGATCGCCAAGCAATGGCTGAACGCGCTCCGCGACCCACGGTGAATGCTCGTAAATACCGCCGTAGGCTGCGATGAACTCGGACCTGTTCATCGCCGGCTACCCTTTGCCGGGTGTTCGCTGCGCCAGTGATTGGCAATATCCAGTCGCGTTGCAACCCAGGCATCGTCATGCGTATTCACGTAGTCGAGAAACCTTGCAAGCGCCGCAGCGCGTCCCGGCCGGCCTGCCAGGCGGCAATGCAAACCGACCGACATCATGCGACCGCCTTCGGCATGCAAGACGTCGAAACTGTCTTTCAGGTAATCGAAGAACTGCCGACCGCTGTTAAAGCCCTGCGCTGTCGCAAAGCGCATGTCGTTGGCGTCCAGCGTATAAGGGACCATCAGCTGTGGTGCGTCGAAGCTGTAGTCCCAGTACGGCAAGTCATCGGCATAGCTGTCGGCGT
>DDIP01000226.1 GCA_002338605.1 Proteobacteria bacterium UBA1847
CAGCCGAATTGGCTCGCGCATCAATTAGACATCGACTTTTCCGAGCGCAATCATCAACAGTGTGAAGGCCAGCAACAAGACCGCGCTGACACCAACAACCATGCTAAACATGAAGATACCCTGTTCCATTTGTGTTCCCACCTCCGTGACCTCGCGCCAATATACCGAATGCCCGGGTCCAGACCTACATGGACGCAAAACGCGTTACATTTACATACTTTTTACTTTACAATGCAACGCATGGCGAAAACCAAGGTATCCACGCTGAATTTGCGCATCGAGCCCGCGCTCAAGGACGCAGTACGAAAAGCCGCAGCGCGCGAACATCGCAGCGTTGCGAACATGGTTGAAATGCTGATCCGCAGGCATTGCGACAAGAGCGGAATCACGATTCCGGAAACCAACGACACCTCCCCGGGGACTTCCAATGGATGAACGCATGTTGAGAGCGATGGTCGCTGCCGGCGCCATCAAGAACATCAACATTATCGCAAGCGGAGCCCGCTTCCACATCGAAGCGCGGACGCCGAACGGGCCGATTACAGCGGAAACGCGCAAGGGCAAAATCCGCACCTGGGTGACGCTGGACGCGGCAGCCCGCTGGGTTCGCAATCTCGGCGTTGGCGCCGCTCAAATCAATCTCGCCCACTGGCAACCTGCGCAGCGAGAGCTATCGGTTTAGGCGCCGTTCAGTCGTCGCTGTCGTCTTCGACGGTGCCTGACGGCCACTCACCGCCGAGCGGAAATGGCTTCTGATCAGTATTGAAAGTCAGGTAGCGAACGATCTCGTAAATATAACTGGCAAGGCTCTGTCCGACCTGTTGTACCTGGCGGTTGACCTCTCCCGTGAACAGGACCCAAAAGAAACCCAGCACCACAACCACGGACCCAACGAAGCTGGCAATGCTGACAAGTACGCAACTGATCAACATGAACAATGCTCGCAGCCAGGTGGCCTGGGACTTCAGGTTTTGCTCCAGCGGATTACCCGTCGGATTATCCTCGACAAACGCATGGTCTGCCGGTGGGTTGTCATTGCTCATCGTCATACTCCTGTACGGGCCTCGGCATATTGTTACAATCTTCGGCCGCTCGAACCAGTGAATTATTAACCTATGAACCCCCGATACCTGTTTATCATCGCCTCGCTTCTGCTGGTCTCGGCCTGCAATACGACAACCACGCCGGATTTCGCCAGCGATGCTGAACGAATCGCCAGGGAAAGCATCATCATCGACACCCATGTCGACGTTCCATACCGGCTGGTGTCCAAACCAGCGGATATATCCGTGGCAACCGATGACGGCGATTTCGACTATCCGCGTGCGCGCCGGGGCGGATTGAACGCCCCTTTCATGTCGATCTATACGCCAGCATCGCTGGAGGCCGAGGGACAGTCGAAAGCGGTTGCCGAAACACTCATCGACACGGTCCTGGGTTTCGCCGAAAAATGGCCCGACAAATTCGCCATCGCGACATCGCCTCGCGACGTACGGGCGCAGTTTCAGGCTGGAATCATGTCGTTACCCATGGGGATGGAAAATGGCTCTCCCATCGAAGGCAATCTCGACAATCTCCAGCACTTTTTCGACCGCGGCATTCGCTACATTACGTTGACACACGGATTGTCGAATCACATTTCCGACTCATCCTACGATGACAACCACCAATGGAACGGCCTCAGTGAATTCGGACGAGACGCTGTGCAGGAAATGAACCGGCTGGGAATCATGGTGGATATCAGTCACGTATCCGATGACGCGTTCTGGCAGACGATCGAGATCAGCAAGGTTCCGCTCATCGCATCGCATTCCTCGGCCAGGAGGTTCACGCCTGGCTTCGAACGAAACATGAGTGACGAAATGATCGTTGCGCTGGCGAAGAACGGCGGCGTGATCCAGATTAATTTTGGTTCGTCTTTCGTCACCGCAAAAGCGCGCGAATACGTCTCCGCTCGCTCTGAAGCCAGCAAGAGATGGCTGGCGGAGAACCCGCAGTACGACGAAAAAGACAGCCGTCGGCTGTTTCATGATATTTATGCAGAAGAACACGGTCCGCTGCCCTTTGCGAGCCTTGACGATGTACTGGATCATTTCGAT
The DNA here is from genome assembly GCA_002338605.1 of Proteobacteria bacterium UBA1847. GTDB lineage: Bacteria > Pseudomonadota > Gammaproteobacteria > Steroidobacterales > Woeseiaceae > UBA1847. Next base: position 2,100 of record DDIP01000226.1, read on the forward strand.
CACGTCGTTGCCATCGCCGGTATCGACCATGTTGGCATCGGCTCGGACTACGACGGCGTGGGCGATTCCCTGCCGGTCGGACTAAAAGACGTATCGAGCTATCCGAACCTGATCAGGGGTCTGCTTGAGCGTGGATACTCGGAGGCCGATATCCGCAAGATCCTCGGCGAAAATTTACTGCGTGTCTGGCAGGACGCTGAGAACTACGCGGCGACGACGTCCAGCAAGACGTAACGCAATAACACTTCGTAGCTGCTTTGGTCGAGCTTCATGCCATCCGGCAACTGCAGCGTGTGGATCGGCTTGTCGGAAACATCGCGTACTTCCAGGAAATGACGATTTTCGTCACGATACACCTGGTATTTGACTTCACGGTGCGCATTAAACTTCAGTTGCACCGAGGCTTCTGTCCAATCGAGAATTGTCGCCCTGGCCATGTGAATCTCCATTTCATATCTTGATGACCAAAGGTGTTGCAAGCGCTGTGCCAACCGGAAAGCACCCAGCGGTCTGGAAATAATGGTTTATTAATCAGTTGCTTACCAATTATTGAGAAAACGTACACGGGGTCTTGCTGGCGCTTATTGTCAGTTTTTGACGTCGTGTTCCGTGATTTTGCGACAAGTGTTTTACATAAACCGGATCAGTGCATCGGCCAGAACGTGACAATCGCCGGAACCGAAACAGCGACGATCAATATCTCCAGCGGTAGACCCATGCGCCAGTAGTCACCGAATCGGTAGCCGCCGGGCCCCATGATCAATGTATTGTTCTTGTGACCGATCGGTGTGAGAAATGCACAAGACGCTGCAACGGCAACACCCATCAGGAACGGGTCGGGATTGACCTCGAGTCGGTTGGCAATTTCGATCGCGATTGGCGCCGCGATGACGGCAGTCGCCGTATTGTTCATGACATCCGACAAGGTCATCGTCACGATCACCAGCAACGTCAATACGACGATCGGCGAGAACCCGACGGACAAATCGACGATGCCGCCGGCGATCAATGCCGTACCACCGGTTGACTGCAAAGCGCCACCAATCGGAATCATCGATCCCAGCAACACAATCACCGGCCATTCAATTGACGTATAAACGTCGCGGATCGGCACGATATTCAGGAACACGTAGCTTGCAGCTACACACCCGAGTGCTATGGGCAGGTAGACCAGGCCGAAACTCGCAACAACGATTCCAGTGGTAAACAAGCCGACTGCCCACCACGCTTTGTCGCGCTGGATGACACTGTGCCCGCGGTCGGCCAATGGCAGCAGACCCAGTCGCCCTGTTGCATCGCTTAGCTGCTCCGCCGTACCCAACAGTAAAAGAACATCGCCAGGCTGCAATTCCAGTTTGCGAACATTTTCGCTAAAGCGCTCACCGCGTCGTGAAACCCCAACCAGCGCTACCCGGTATCGATACAACAGGCGCATCGACATGGCGGAACGACCGACAATACTCGACGACTCCTGAACCACAACTTCACTCAGCTTCAGGTCGTCGTCATCCAACTGCCCTTCACCCTTGCCGACGTACTCAAGTTCCAGGTTGCCGAGTGCTTCTTCCAGGCTGTCGGGACTGGCCTCGACGACCAGTACATCGCCAGCGCGTATTTTGACGGCGCGCGCCAGTCCTGGCATGCGTCGACCGCGGCGCACCAGCCCGACGATCTCGACATCACTGCGACTCGCCGCATCATCCAGTTCACGAACCAGCTTGCCAATTGCCGAAGAGCCTTCGGGCACCCGAACCTCGTTGATGTAGTCCGATAGTTTGAACAATTCTTTTGCGGCATCCGCCGATTGTCGTTCGGCCGGAAGAAAGCGCCAGCCAATCAATGCAACATAGGCAACACCGACAGCAGCGCAGGCCAGACCGACTGGTGCGAAATCGAACATCCGGTAGGATTCACCAAGCGCATCGCCACGAAACTCCGCGACAACAATATTTGGCGGAGTGCCAATCAGTGTAATCATGCCACCGAGTATGGAGGCGAAAGACAATGGCATCAGCGTAAGCGACGCGCTGCGCCCGGCTTTTTTTGCGGCCTGCATATCAACCGGCATTAGCAGAGCCAGCGCTGCAACATTATTCATTAACGCTGACAGCGCCGCAGCGAGACCTGACATGATTGTGATGTGCGTTGACAACTTGCGTGACGAATCGACGACATAGCGAGCGACCAGCTCTATCGCGCCGGAGTTGGACAACCCCTTGCTGATAACCAGTACGAGCGCGATGATGACCGTCGCCGGGTGACCAAAACCCGTGAACGCTTCCTCCTTCGGCACGATACCGGTCAGCAATGCAACCAGCAACGCGACAAATGCGACGAGGTCGTAGCGCCAGCGTCCCCAGATAAGAAAAACGAAAACGAAAAAAAGCAGCGCGAAAAGTGTCGCCTGATCCGTCGTCATCGTCTACAGCTCGACTGATTTGACTAAGGGCGTGACCCCGACCAGGCCAGCAGTTCGGTCGGGCCGATAAGGCGATTCGTCATTGACAACGAGCGCCGCCCTTTGAATCGCGCAGGTGTCGGAATTGACGGGCCACTGCGGCAACAGGAGAAAAACGGGAACGTGGTGCAAGTTTCGCTTGGCAATCATCGACATATCCTGGCGATCGGTTGTTGGATCGCCAAGACTACGCCGCAGACGACCTTTTGCAAGATAAGCGGTAGGATTCGCCGATGATTTACGTTGCGGGTATTGCGCTGTTTCTTGCTCTTCTGCTCGGTCCCGGCCTATGGGTCAAATACGTTTTAAAAAAATACAGCGAACCAGAGGATCGATACCGTGGCACTGGCGCGGAACTTGCCCGCCACTTGCTGGATAAACATGGCCTGCAGTCGGTCACCGTTGAGCAGACTGACTCGGGCGACCACTACGACCCGATAAAGAAGTCGGTCCGGCTGAGTGCTGCCAATCACAGTGGCAGGTCGTTGACCGCAATCACCGTAGCCGCCCATGAAGTCGGCCATGCCGTGCAGGATCAGAAAAACTATGCGCCATTGAAGTGGCGCACCCGGCTCGTGCGTTCGACCGGCCCGGTACAAAAAACAGGTGCAGCCGTGCTTATCCTGTCGCCGTTCCTTGGAATCGTGACGCGAGTACCGGCCTTGAGTCTGATTACCTTCGCTGCCGGCATGCTAACCCTCGGCATTACCGTCATTGTCCACCTCGTGACGCTACCCACCGAATTTGACGCCAGCTTTAACCGGGCGCTGCCAATGCTGGATCAGCACCGGATCCTGAAAAAGGTGGACCGGCCCCACGCGCGGCGGATCTTGAGCGCTGCGGCGCTTACCTACGTCTCGGCATCGATGATGAGCCTGCTCAATATCGCTCGCTGGATTGCCATTCTCAGGCGCTGACCCCGACGCTGTAGCTGCTTGTTTTGCCTCGGTATTCGACTCAAGCCGCTTTGGCTCCGACGAACTCTAAGAATTTCACTGGTTTAGGGCGCCCTGCGCTGTTATTATCCGCGCCCGAAAGCCGTCCGATCCGATTTGTAGCGCCGCACCAGCTGCCGGATAGCACCTCCAGGACCGGCAAGGATTTACGTGCACCCACCTCGTTCTATTGCCGGGTTCTCGCTGAAAAAGGCTATGAGAGCCGTGAGCGGTATGGCAATGCGACGAAGGGATGCCAGGAAATAATTAACTGAGCTGAAGCAGAGAAATGAAAGACCTTAGCACTTACCGAAATATCGGCATTTTCGCCCACGTTGATGCGGGCAAGACAACCACGACCGAACGAATTCTGAAACTCACTGGCAAGATTCACAAAACCGGTGAGGTGCACGATGGCGAAGCAACCACTGACTTCATGGAACAGGAGCAGGAGCGCGGTATCACCATCCAGTCTGCTGCGACCAGTTGCGAGTGGAACAAGCACCGCATGAACATCATCGATACGCCGGGACACGTCGACTTCACGATCGAAGTCTATCGATCACTGAAAGTGCTCGATGGCGGCATCGGCGTATTCTGTGGCTCCGGCGGCGTTGAACCCCAGTCGGAAACGAACTGGCGTTACGCGAACGATTCCGAGGTATCGCGCATTATTTTCGTCAACAAGCTTGACCGAGTTGGCGCAGACTTTTATCGGGTCGTGCAACAGGTAAAAGACATCCTGGCCGCCAACCCACTGGTCATGGTTCTGCCGATCGGAATCGAAGACGATTTCGTCGGCGTTGTCGATTTGCTGACCGAAAAGGCATGGACCTGGAGCGATTCGGCCGATCCGAATTCGTATACGATTGGAGAGGTTCCGGACGACATGAAGGCGAAGGTTGCCGAGTGGCGGGAGAAGCTCGTCGAGGCGGC
>DDIP01000408.1 GCA_002338605.1 Proteobacteria bacterium UBA1847
ATTATCGAGGCCGCGCAGGCGCTCTACCGTAACCATGATGTCGAGGCGATCTCTCGCTCGGATGCGGGGGCGATCAACCTGTCAAAAACCACCCAGGCGATCGATTCAGTCATTGATGGCGTCAAAGAGACCGATCGTAAGGCGATCTGCTTTGTCACCGGTGTGCCCGGCTCTGGCAAGACTTTAGCGGGTCTGAATATCGCCATCGAACGGCAAGGTGCGCACAAGGATGAACACGCGGTATTTCTCTCAGGCAATGGCCCGCTGGTGAAAGTTCTCAGAGAGGCGCTCGTCCGCGACAAGGTGGCGGCAGCAGAAGAGCAGGGCATCAAGATAACCAAGAAATCGGTGCGAACTGAGGCGCAGGAATTTATTCAACCGATTCACCATTTTCGTGACGAGGCGTTGAAAGACCCGAACCCGCAGCCCGAACGCGTCGTCGTTTTTGACGAGGCGCAACGGGCGTGGACTAAGCATAAGGCCGTGGCCTTTATGCGGGGAAGGGACAAGAACTCCGATTTCGACATGTCGGAGCCTGAGTTTTTAGTCAGCGTGATGGATCGGCATGCGGGCTATGCCGTGATCGTGTGCCTGATCGGGGGTGGGCAGGAAATCAATACCGGCGAAGCAGGGCTGCCCGAATGGTTTGATGCCTTGGCCAGTAAGTTTCCAGATTGGGATGTCTTTGTGTCCGGCCAGCTCGAAGCCTATGAATACAATCGAGGTGAAGACCTCTATGCCAAACTTGAACCGTCTCGTTTGACGGTGCTCAATGATTTGCATCTAGCGGTTTCTTTACGCTCGTACCGTGCCGAAGTGGTGTCTGATTGTATTAAGGCGATCTTGGATAGAAACGAAGATGAAGCGCGTGAATACATCACAATGCTGCAGGGCCGTTACCCAATTGTATTGACGAGGAATTTGGATACAGCACGAAATTGGTTGCGTCAGCAGGCCAGGGGGACGGAACGATTTGGAATCGTTGCGTCCTCAGGTGCGCACCGGCTGAAACCTTTGGGGTTGAATCTTAAGGCGGAGATCGACCCGGTTAACTGGTTTCTCGAAAACGATGAAGACGTGCGGTCCTCCTATTACTTAGAGGACGTTGCAACCGAATTTGATATTCAGGGCTTAGAACTCGATTGGGCGTGCGTCGCTTGGGATGGAAATTTTCGTTGGGGCGCCGACGATTGGATCTATCAGAATTTCAAAGGCACGAAGTGGCAGAACATCAATAAGGAAGAGGGCCAGCTGTTCTTAAAGAATGCGTATCGAGTGCTTCTGACGCGGGCACGGCAGGGAATGGTGATCTTTATTCCAGAAGGATCGGAGGAAGATCCGACTCGTCACCACTCATACTTTGATGGAACATACGAATACTTGAAGAACCTTGGTTTGTCGGAAGTATAAAACCCTCTGGGAGCAATAACGTCAATCAGTCACGAGGAATCTCGTCTCCGCTTTTCTCGTACTCGGTACTTAGACCCACACGTTTTCGAGCACCATTTCGCTTGTGGTGGGCCGGCGAATAGCCTCTCGCATCCTTCCATCTGGCAGCGCCTTACTCGTTCTAACATTCCGCTGGTAAGGATTCTCGAGAATTCGTTCGCCGCATATGCCTCTGGCGACGGCATTTTATCGAGGTCGGCGATATATCCGCATCTAGGATATCCAGTGTCCGTCGGCAGAAGGTCGTGCGGGAGCACGTATTGCGTAAAGCGGACATCCTTGATCGCGCTATTAAGGTCATCGAGAAAAGAGTCATCTACACCTTCTCTAAAATAGCGACTGACCCAATCGCGGATACTTGGCAAGACCTGATTCCAGGGCAATTTTTCCTTCGGATTGTTTTCCAGGTCGTCATTCACCGCAGCTAGAATTTCTGCAATATCAAAATTCCATATATCGATCTTGCCCCTTTGTTTGGACAAAAAGACCTCTTTCCGATCGAGTAACGCTTTTTCCATCAAAACTCCTACTTGAACGTGTAACGCTTTGTATACTGTAATAAGCGTAACAAAGGCATGACGGGAGTTCAATCTTTAACCGACAGAAGTGAGGTTGTCAGCCTGGTTCACTTATATTCGAAAGAGGGGTTTAGCAATGTACAAATTCATCAAAGAGGGTGGCAAGAGCTCCAATGAGCTTTGGGAAACCGATCTAATAACTAGAAATCTCATTGACGATTACGAGCGCGAAATAGAGAGTTGCTTACAGGGGCGAGGTTTACCGAGTTCGCGACAATGGCTCGATTTACCGCGAGCCTAAAGAGGGTGGCCGACGTCGCAGATTGGATAGCAAGTGGACATTCGGACGACCCTGCAAATCAACGGGCTACATGAATCTAGCGGGGCAGAGGGTGCATCGTGTTGTGGCCTCGGCGTTTCATGGAAAAGCTCCGAGCGACCAGCACATCGTAGACCATATTGATACGAATCGGAGAAACAATCGTCCGGAAAATCTCCGATGGATAACTCGCCTCGACAATATCCTCATGAATCCGATTACATTAAAGAGAATAGAGCTCTCTTATGGTTCTTTGGACGAGTTCCTCCAGAGCCCCTCGGAGCCTAAAGGTACAGGGCTCCCCAGAAACTACGAGTGGATGCGGACCGTCTCGAAACAGGAGGCGAAAGCAAGTCTGAGTAGGATTCAGAAGTGGGCAGACTCGGGAAGAACGCCGAGCGGTGGTCAGTTAGGCGAATGGCTTTTCAGTTCAAGGAAAACCGCAGCCGAATCTCCTACAGGTATAACAAAGAAATCGCTCACCCCAGGCGCATATCAAAGAAACTGGTGGTCGCCTACGGAATTTCCCTTGTGCCCCCACGGCCGTGGCGAAGATTCGTTGTACCTATACAGTGCGTCGCTTGCCCCTGGAGAAATATTCTGCCGAAGCAAGATTGGAGTCTCGCGGGTTGTTATCGCGGAGTTGAGTGCTAACGGGCAAATTTCCGTTATCACGAAGCTTGACGGAAAGGCAGTAAAGGGGTTCGCCGTCGCGCTAGTCGTTCGCGAGCACGAATCAATAATTCATGAAAGTGGTGGAACCTTTTTCTCGTTAGAGGGCGCCGCAAAAGCGCATTGTAGACAGCTTGATGTTCCGGGCGCGGAATACTGTGAGCGAAACAACCTGCCATGGGGCGAGTCAATTGATGATTTCTGTTAGGGCAGATCCCTAATGAAAAAGACCGAGACAAGTAGCGGCTTAGTGTGCTGCCGGACACGAAGAGACTACCTATCAACGTCCCGCATCACATGCCCAAACGGCAACAACGCCACCTTCACCAACTTCATATGCTGCGCCGCAATCGGAAACCCAACAATCGTCAGCACAAAGAACGCCGCCAACAGCAAATGCATAATCGCCAACTCAAGCCCCGGCAAGATTATCCAAATAATATTCATGATCAACGATATCGCCCCGCCCGGCGGTTCCGTTTCGCGTACCTTGCGACCAAACGGCGCGATGACACTGCCAGCCAGTCTGAAACACATCAGCCCAAACGGAATACCGATGATCGTGAGGCACAGCAAAATGCCACCCAATACGTAGCCGATGAAGATCAAGAATCCACCAAATACGAAGAACACCAGATTGCCCAGTAATGACATGATCAGAAACCCACCTGCTCGCTGTTCGCGATCCTCACGTCGAGGATGATTTTTCCGCCGGTACCGACCACAACATCATGTCCGTCGATGATCCCGACGCTTTTCCTCCGTACGTTGCGCCGTTGATGCAGTGGCTTGAAGCGTTTATAGCTCCCTAACCCGGATTAACCTCAAGCAACTCACACTCAAAGATCAAACTATCGCCAGGCTTGATGACGCCACCAGGTCGCGGTGAATTGCCGTAGCCGAGTTCGCTCGGCATGTAGAGGATGATCTTTCCTCCAGCACTGATTTTCGTCAGGCCCTCGCCAAATCCCTCCACGACCCCGTCGAGTCGGAACGTTGCCGGTGCGCCGCGATCGTAGGAGCTGTCGAACTGGGTGCCGTCGATCAAGGTGCCCTTGTAGTGCACGAGCACGCTATCGGTCAGGCTCGGTTTGTCACCCGTGCCGGGGTCGAGCACTTTGTAGTGCAGTCCCGACTCGCTAATCTCAACATCGGGATCGTCAGCGAGTTTCGCGAAGAACGCCTTTCCGGCAGCAATGTTTTCAGCGGCTGCGGCCTCAGCCTCGCCAGCGGCGATCGCTTGCGCGGCGTCCATGCGCTCTTTCATGAACGCCTCAAAAGCAGGCATCTTCGCCTGGATAGCAGGATCAAGCTCGGTCGCACTTGCGCCTGCGATGAAACCTCTGGCTATGGTATCGGCATCGTCCGGGCCAAAGCCGAGCTGCTTAAGGCCGGTTTGAGCCACCATCACAAGACCGATTGCTCGCAAAGACTCGGTATCAATCTCTGGGATCTCCTCGGCTCCGGCTTGCAGTGCTTCGGACCTGGCTTGCGCCTGGCCAAACGCAGCCTGCATGGCTGCTTGGTCCTGATCCTCGATATTCATTGTTCCGCTCAGGCCCTTTTGCACTCCGTCAGCAACAGCTGCAATAGCCTCCTGATCCAACTCGAGGGACGCAAAGTTACCGCGCTGGGCGGTGAGATAGCCGACCATCTCCTTCATCTCGGTCATCTCCGTCATTTCGGCTTGAGAGACTTCGGTGGCAGGGATCGTGTCCGCGTCTTGTCCCTGGCAGGCAGCGATGAAGAGCAGAGCCAGGAGAACTGGCAGATGGGATATTTTGAACATGTGGATGGGGCCTTCAGGGCATTCGGAAAAGAGGCAATAGGCTACCCGATTGTCTTGTTGAAACCCAGTCAGCCTAATCCTCAACATCCCGCATCAATCGGCGAAAGCGTACGAAAACCGATGAAGCTGCTAATCTTCGGTGTCACCAACAACAATCCCCATAAGATGTCGCCAATGAACATTCAATCCTTATCCGACCTTGTCTTTTTCGACCGGAACGAAGCGGAGTTCAGCGAATACGAAACGCCCGCGGAGAAATGTGTCCGCGGCAAGCCCATGCAACGGACGTGGCACCACTTCACCAGTAGCGACGACAGGTTTTTTGCCGGCATTTGGGAGGCGGAGCCGGGTTGCTGGAAGATCAAGTACACCGAAAACGAGTTTTGCCAGATCCTGAGCGGCCGCTCGATACTGCGCGATGCGACCGGCAAGGAAACCGAATTGAAGTCTGGCGACAACTTCGTCATCCCGGCCGGGTTCGAGGGCGAATGGGACGTCATCGAGACGACGCGCAAGATTTATGTTATTTACGAGTAGTCGATGTAGCAAAGAGTGATCATGGCCAGCCGACTACAAAAAGTACAAGAACTGTTCGAGCAAGCCGCGGGACTGCCGCCTGAGAAACGGCGTGAGTTCCTGCTGAAAACCGCCGGCGGCGACGAGACACTCATCACCGAAGTCGAAGTGCTGCTGCGCCACGACGCCGAGGCCAACGATTCGTTGTTTGTCTCGCTCGACGAGCAAGCGAGCGACGCGTT
>DDIP01000071.1:0-3504 GCA_002338605.1 Proteobacteria bacterium UBA1847
GTAGCCGTCGGCAGAAGCCGACCAGACTCGGTTGATATAGCGTTCGCCCGTGGCGAAATGACTCATGATATCGGCATATGTCTGCAAGCCGAACAGGTGCACCATACTTTCCCGCGCATCTGCAAATCGTCGAAGGTCTTCACGAAGCTTGAGATCGATACGGTCACGAAGCACAGCACCCCTGGTCAGTCCGTCCTGGTTCAGCTCGCCAAGATCTTTCACAATATTCGCTATCGATTCGCGAAGTTCATTTCGATTTGATTCGAGGACTGATTCGGAGCGTGCCAGAGCGTGTACCTGGCGCTTGTAAATAAACAAACCAACGGCCGCAGCGATTGCCGTGACCCCAAACAACATCCAGTTGACGTTTTCGACATCAAGCGATGTTGCAAATGCGCCGCCGAGAAAACCGGCAGCAACAAGAAAATAACCCAGGTTTTTCATCTAATCCCTCCGCCTCTACGAAGTCGCGACGATCATCGCCGCATTCCCGACACCCACCAGAGCCTCGCCAACGATCAATCCAGCGGCAATTGGAATACCCACACCCTCGCTCCATGTCTTGCCCTTGATACGATCACTGAACTCACGCGCGAGTGTACCGAGTGAGTACGTAAGAACGATATTGAAAGGCAGGTAAAAGCCAAGTCCGACAGTAATCCCCAATCCACCCATCAGTGCCGACAGAATGCCACCAAGGATGGCGCCGGCGGCATATTTTTGCGTCGGTACATCGCCACCCATGATGCCGTCGATCGTGCTGGCTAAAGCCTGTGCCTGCGGTGCCGGCAATTTTTCGCTGCCAAGGCCGTAGCCGTCCGCCTGGTGCAAGACAAAAATCACACCGATCACGACTATGGGGCCGAGCCATGCTCCCGCGAACTGGCCGATTTGCTGCATTCGCGGGGTTGCACCGACGAGGTATCCGGTCTTCAGGTCGAGCATCAGGTCGGTCGCCTGTGACATGGCGACGCAGGTCGCGGCACCGACCATAATAGCGGCGACAATCGAGTCCCCACGCTCCATACCGTGCGTGACAATGATCAGCAACGTTATTCCGACCAGCGTCATGCCGGACAGCGGCGACCAATTCGTGCGGCCGATCGCTTCCGAAAGAATGATGCCCGACATCCAGATCCAGAGCGTGCCCATCAGCGCCATCAGGATGCCACGACCGAGGCTGACTGACTCCACTGAGGTCACGGCCATAAATGTCAGCAAAAGAACCGCACCACCTATCGCGAAGTACAGCAACTTGATGGGCATTTCGTCACCCGATGCCTCCGACGAAACTTTGGACGCTTTTTGCATCGAGCGAATCGCGCTGCTGATGAGTGGGAATGCCAGGATGACTCCCATAATGGCACCACCGATCAACATGCCAATTCCCATCGGGCGATATAGCAGAAGACGCAATGGCCCCGGGGTATTGATGACATTACCTGCCGCATCAGGCGGAAAGCTGCCAGTCACCGACAGCAGCGGCGATATGAACCAGTACGCTACGAAACCACCGATAATGAAAGCGACACCACCGCGGCCAGCGATAAAGCCGACGCCAACGGTCATCAGCGAGAGGTACCAGATGCCGTTCATATACTGCGGCATGTGCAGAATTGCGCCGAGATTCCAGTTGTCGACGCCTGTTTTGATCGTTGCGACGTGAACACTCGCACTGATGATTGCGGCGACCAGCAGAATCAATGCCTTCTTTACGCCCGCGCCTGGCGATTTCAAGATCGTGGCGACGGCAACGCCTCCGGGATACGTCAGGCGCTCGTAGTCAATCATGTGCTTGCGCAGCGGAATGATGAACGCGATACCGAGAAACGCGCCGGCGATGCAACCAAAGGTCAGGACGACGGGATCGAATTGATCACCGAATCCGAGCAGGAAAATGGCAGGCACCGAAAACATCATGCCGGATGCGGCGCCGTTCACGCCGCTGGCGATGGTCTGCACGATATTATTTTCGACAATGCTCTTGCGGCGAAAAAGACCCCGAAGGATGCCAAAGCCGAGAATGGCGGCGAGTTCCGATCCTTCGATCGAGAAGCCAAGCACCAGCGCCGCGTAACCGATTGAACCAGCGAGAATAATGCCGATAAACCAGCCAACGATCAGTGCGACCCAGGTTAACTCCGGATACGGTCGACCGGTAATGGATTCGCCCATGTACAGACTCCCCTTTTGTCGTTTTTCGATGAGCCTATCACAGCGCCTGAAGGTGCGTCGCCAGCTGATCCTTCTCAAGCAATTCAGCGAATTCATCGGCCATCCGTTCACAGGCCCTGACACAGTCCCGCCAGGCTGCGATTCGCTCGTCGGACGTCAGCTTGACGAAATCCGTGCGATCCGGGATCTTGCCGTTTGGCAGTCGGGCGACGAATTCGGGCGACGGGCTGACGAGGATTGTTCTGTCGACATTGACCGCCGCCGGGCGTCGCCAACTGAGCGTCTTGTCGAACCAGCCGGGAACGATGCGATCGTAGAAGTGCGGATACAGCGTCAGTCGTTCCTGACTGCTGTGCGGCAGGTCGTGGTGATAGTCGATAATGCCACCGTCGCGATAAACGCCCGGTCGTGCTCCGGCAATATCGCGCACGCCGGAGAGCACAAGAGGTATCGACCCCGTGGCAACGATTGCGTCTTCGAGGTTTCCGCGGCTTATGCCTATTTTCTGAATCGGAAAACCACGAGCATCGAAGAACGGCGGCAGGTCTCGTTTGTCATAGAACAAGGCTCGCTCGAAGAACAGGCCGAGCGATCTGCGGCTGGCGACATTCAGGCCCGCGGCGCCAATCAGGCCCAGTGACAATAGCCAGCGCGTATCCGATGCAAGTATGTGACGACTACGAACAGCCATGATGTGCGTACGAAAGACCGGGTGATCGAGAATCTCGTCGACGCCGCCGCTACCGAGCAGCAAATCAAGGATCTCCCGGCTCTTGGCCGTGATTTCGGCGACGTCGGGCTTCGCTGTGAATCGTTGCTCGATATAGGCGTTTTCAAAGCGATCGATCGCTGCTAACGGATCATTCTGCGCATAGCAGGCAAATCGCCACGCACCGATCGACGTACCGAGCAAATGTACAGGGCCATCAAGTTTCGGTACAACATTCGCGAGGATAGCGCGGTCGAGCTGGCTCAAGACCAGCCATTTGGCACCGCCGGACGCACCGGCAATCGTGCCGATCGATGAACTGTCAAAACCCTGTGTTTTGACAAATTTGAGGGCACCGGCGCCCGCTTTGAGGGTCAAAGTGGATGGTTTCACGAAATGTCGAATGTTCGGCGGTCGCGGCTGGGTAGGAGCGACTATTATAGAGGCTTCGAAGATGATTCGGCTCCTAATATGACACACGTTCCAGTACGAAGCTTTCTGACTCTGCCGATGCTGCTGTTCTCTGCAATGGCCTTTGGGGATGGCGACGAGCCGCCAGTGTATGTGGCGGTGGCTGGAATCGACGACGGCGACTGCCGGCAAATGGCGCGTCCCTGCCA
>DDIP01000071.1:3610-16151 GCA_002338605.1 Proteobacteria bacterium UBA1847
AATCCCTGCCAGTCAATCTCATATGCGCTCAGGCACGTTGGCAAGAACGCGGAGTTGCGCGTCGGCGCTGGCTCTTTCGAGTTGACTGATTCAGCCGATATCATTTATTTGCTCAGCGGCGCAATCGAGGTTCGCGGCAACTATGACACGAGCTCGCGATCGACGCTGGTTGGTGTCCCACCCGAATTCGCATCCGAGCTTGAAGCCAAAGGTTTCCACGTCATTATCGACAGCAAGGGCCTGCACAGTGATGCCGTCAAGACTCAACTCAGCGTGCAGTCCAATATGGCGTCAACCGTCTGCACGGGCGGATTTGCAAACGTCTACCCCTGCCGCAATGTCGATTTGCTGTCACACATCGCAGACAGGACACCCGGCGCGAGGGGGGCTGATATCTGGGGATTTATGGACCTCAACACGCATCGTGAGTACGCGATAATTGGCTACAGTTCCGGTACGGCGGTGTTCGATGTCACTGATGCTGAAAATCCGAAAGAGGTTGGCTTCATCAACGGGCAATCGACAACCTGGCGAGACATCAAGGTGTATCAATTCTGGAACGCGACTGACGATCGCTGGAACGCCTTTGCGTACGTGACTGCTGACAATGCATCCGATGGCCTGGTAATAATCGACCTCAGTCAGTTGCCACATCGTATTTCACGCATCAACTATCCGAGCGACTTCAGCGCGGCACACAACGTATTCCTGACCGATATTGACTACAGCACCGGCCTTGCCTTGTCGGGCAGCCACGCGCCGAACCTTATTCTTGCCGGCTCAAATATTGGCGATGGGCGCTTTCGCGCCTACTCGCTGGCAAACCCGGCGGCGCCTTCGTTTATCGCAGCGCCGGCAACCCCGGGTGATCAGCCTGGCGGCAACCGGCTTTACATGCACGATGCGGCGTCCATGCAAATTACCGACGCACGCAAGGACTCACAATGCGTTAATGCCGGCAACCGCGATCACTGCGACGTGTTGTTTGACTTTAACGAATCAAGTGTCGATACCTGGGACATCAGTGTACCGTCAAGTCCGGTTCGGCTGAGCCAGATGCCATACAGCAATGCCTCCTACACTCACTCAGGCTGGCAAACGGAAGATCAGCAGTACCTGTTTATTCAGGACGAGCTTGATGAAAGAAATCGCAACTTGCCAACGACACTACGAGTGCTGTCGGTCGCCGACCTCACGGCGCCGGCTCTCGTGGGCACCTGGACCGGTCCCACAACTGCGATCGATCACAATGGATTCGTTCGCGGTAATCGCTACTACATGTCAAATTATTCCCGCGGGCTTACGATCCTCGATATCAGTAATCCGGCGAGCCCACAGGAAGTTGGCGGATTCGACACCTATCCGGCATCGGACGCTAACGGTTTTCCGGGCAACTGGGGTGTTTACCCGTTCCTGCCGAGCGGAAATATTGCGCTCAGTGACATCGATAGCGGCTTTTATATGGTCGTGGACAACACAGGCAACGTGCCGCAGGGCCAGTTTTCTTTTTCGGCAGCGTCATTCGGCGCCGATGAAACGCAAACCCTCCGCGTGACGGTGCAACGAACCGGCGGTGCACAAGGCGCAGCGAATGTTGCCTGGAGAGGACTCGCCGCAGATGGCACATTGGATGACATCACAAGCAATGGCGGTGTGCTGAGTTGGGCGGACGGAGATGCCAGTGATCGTACTATCAACATCGGTCTGACAAACGACGGCGTCACCGAAGGCATCGAGCGCATCCTGATCCGACTGATCGCGCCAACAGGTGGAGCGACACTCGCAACGCCGGCACTGACGAGTGCTTATATCAGTGACCCGGGTGACATCGGAGTTGTCGAATTTTCGAGTGCAGCGCTCGACATTCCGGAGCGCTCGTTTGGCACAGCGGTCGCTGTCGTTCATCGAAGCGGTAGTGCCGTGGGTCCAGTCTCGGTTGATTATAGCGTGACAGCCGGTGATGCGAGCGCGGGTGCTGACTATTCCGGTTCGGCCGCGGGCACCCTCAACTGGGCTGACGGCGACGCCAATCCCAAATGGATTGAGTACGCGATCACTGACGATGGTACCGGTGAATCGAGTGAATTTTTCGACATTGAGCTCAGCAACGTGGTCGGTGGAAACATTGGCGCGAACAACATCATGCGCGTCACGATCATCGACGGCACCGGCAGCAACAGTGCTCCAAATGCCGTCGCCGGTGGCAGCCAGATCGTCAACATCGGCACTACGGTGATGCTGAATGGGAGTTCATCAAATGATCCGGATGGCGATGCACTGAGCTACAGCTGGTCGCAGATCACCGGACCGGCGGTCAGCCTGAACAATGCATCGTCGGTGACCGCAAGTTTCACTGCGCCATCCGTAAGCTCCGATACCTTGCTGCGATTCGAGCTTCAGGTCACCGACACGAGCGGCCTTTTCGATACCGCAACGATCAACGTTACGGTGACTGCCACCGCAATTAGTGGGGGTGGTGGCAGCGGTGGTGGCGAGCTGGGGCTGTTGATGCTGGCCGGGCTGCTCGGCTTCAGTCTGTTTATTCGAAGGGGTGAGTCTTGATGATGGTTTGCTCGCGATCCGGTCCGGTGGAAATGATATCGACAGGGACGCCTGCGAGCGCTTCGATTCGAGTCAGGTAGTCACGCGCTTTTTGGGGCAATTCATCGAACCGGGTAATGCCGACAGTGGATGTTTGCCAGCCTGCCCACTCTTCGTAAATCGGTTTGCATTCAGCGAAACGATCAACGACGACGGGCAAACCGGATATCGGTTTACCGTCGAGGGTGTAGCCGACGCAAATTTGAATCGACTCCAATTCGTCGAGAACGTCGAGCTTGGTCACACACAATCCCGATACGCTGCTGTTGATGATTGATCGACGCAGCGCGACCGCATCAAACCAGCCGCAGCGGCGCGGCCGACCGGTCGTTGCTCCAAATTCGGCACCCACCCGGGCAAGGTGTGCGCCCTGGTCATCGAATAATTCTGTCGGGAATGGCCCCGCACCGACGCGTGTCGTATAGGCCTTGACGATGCCAAGAATATAATCAAGATTTCGCGGCCCCACGCCGGTGCCTGTGCTCGCGGCCGCCGCGACGGTGTTCGATGAAGTCACGAAGGGGTAGGTCCCATGATCGACATCGAGGAAACTCCCCTGCGCTCCCTCAAACATGATGCTCTGATCAGAATCCGCGAGGTCCTGAAGAATCTGCGTGATGTCCGCTGTCAGCGGTGCGACAATCTCGGCATAGCCTAGCGCCTCGTCGAGCGTTTTTGCGAAGTCAACGGTCGTCGCCCCGAAGTAGTTCTTTAAAAGAAAATTGTGGTAGTCCAGCACTTCACCGAGCTTTGACGCAAAATTCTCCCGCACGAAGAGATCCGAGACCCGCAAGGCTCGCCTGGCAACCTTGTCTTCATAGGCCGGGCCAATACCACGACCGGTCGTACCGATCGCTCCGGAGCCGCGCCTTTTTTCGCGCGCGACATCCAGTGCGACGTGGGACGGCAGAATTAGCGGACACCCGGGACTGATTTTCAGACGTTCATAGACCGGTACGCCGTTTTCTATCAGCGCGCTGGCCTCCGTTACAAGCGCATCGAGCGCCAGCACAACGCCATTGCCAATCAGGCAGCTCACGCCTTCGCGAAGAATGCCCGAGGGAATCAGGTGCAATACTGTTTTCTGTCCGCCGATAACAAGCGTGTGGCCCGCATTGTGACCGCCCTGAAAGCGCACGACGGCTGCCGCACGATCCGTCAACAGGTCCACGATCTTTCCCTTGCCTTCGTCACCCCATTGGGTGCCGATGACAACTACATTTTTTCCCATGGTATTCCCGCTTATCCCAAAACCCTGCCCGGCGAATCAGCGACGAATCACGAACAAGGTGATCAGCCCGACGATCATCACGACCAGGCCAATAGTCCGGATGTGATTGTCCCCCAGCTGTGCGATTTCCGCCACCAGCTCCCGGTACTTCTTCGGCGAGATGAACGGCAACATGCCCTCGATGATGAGAACCAGGGCCAGCGCCGTAAAAATCTCGGTAGCTATCGGTTCCCGCCTGACTGATTCAGGTAACGGAAGAACTCATTATTGGGATCCAGCACCAGCAGGTCACCCGGATTGCCAATCGACTTCTTGTACGCATCGATACTCCGATAGAAGGCGTAGAACTCGGCATCCTTGTTGTAAGCGTTGGCATAAATTTCCGCCGCTCGAGCGTCACCTTCACCCCGAATAATCTGGCTCTGACGATTCGCATTCGCCAGGATAACCGTTCGATCCTTGTCCGCAGTCGAACGTATCAGCTCAGCGGCTTCCTGGCCCTGTGCACGCGTTTCAGTCGCCAGCTGTGCTCGCTCCGCACGCATCTGCTCATAAACCGATTCGCGAACGCGTGCGACAAATTCAACCTGCTTGACACGAAAATCAACGAGTTCGGCACCGAGTCCTTCTGCTGTCGGTTTGGCCAGCGCCAACATGTCGCGCATCAATTCGAGTCGCTGCACTGAAATGGCATCACGCGTCGATCGTTTACCGAACTCCGTTACCACGGAGTTGCGAATGATCTCGCGCAAACGCTCTACCGCTGCCTGCTGAGACCCACCGGTCGACGTATAGAATTTGACCGCATCGACAATTCGCCACTTGACGAAGAAATCGACGGTCATGTTCTGGCGATCAAGTGTAAAAACTTCCTGCGGCGCGTCGTCAATCTTCAATATGCGGCTCGGAAATTTCTGCACTGTCTCGTAGACCGGGATCTTGAAGTGCAACCCGGGCTCGTAGTCCGCCGTCACAACCTGGCCCACTCGCAGTTTGATGGCGAGCTCGCGTTCATTGACCGTAAACGCCGAAAGTCCGAAGCCCACGACGATGAGTCCAACGATCAAAATGATGCCAAAGTTCTGGTTTTTCATTGTCGTACCCTCCGGTCGCGACTATCAGTCTTGCCGTCGTTAATGGCCGGCTGCTGTGGCGCATCGCCACTGCTTGCCTCACGGCCTGTGGTGTCAAGTGGCAGCGTACCCGCACGTTTCAGGAGCTGATCAACCGGCAAATACAACAGGTTTCCGCTGCCAGCGCTGTCGAGAATAACCTTTGCCGAACGGCCGTAAACCTCTTCAATGGCATCGAGATACAGTCGATCGCGAGTCACCCGGGGCGCCTTGCGATATTCGGTGAGCAGGGCTTCGAAACGAGCGGCGTCACCTTCCGCACCGGCGATGACCTGCTCGCGGTACGCCTCGGCATCCTGCAGGATTCGTTGCTCCTGACCGCGTGCTCTTGGCACGATGTCGTTCGCATACCGCTGAGCTTCCAGTTGGTAACGATCACGGTCGTTTCGAGCGCGCTGCGTGTCCGCCACCGCGTCCTCCACACTCGAGGGATAATTGACCGAGTTGATATTGATCGAGGTGACGGTCAGCCCGGCGCCGTAGGCCTGCAGCGTTTCCTGCAGTTCAACCATGGTTCTGGCCGGAATTTCCTCGCGGCGCTCGCCAATCAGTGACGCCAGCGTACTCGTGCCAACCACACCGCGCAGTGCACTTTCCGTAACGTCATTCAGCGTCTGGTCGGGGTCTGCAACTTCGAAACTGTACTTGACCGGATCGGTGCGTCGGTATTGAACCGCGATGTCGATAAACACGTACCACTCGTCCGCCGTCAGCATTTCCTTGGAAAAATTGAAATCGTTCACTTCCTCGATGTTGACAATATCGACTGTCTCGATCGGGTAAGGCCAGTGCCAACGCAGGCCAGGCATGGTGACCGGCTGCGTACTCGACACCGGCATGTGCTTGCCGAAGCGTTGCACGACACCGCGTTCGGCTTCGTCAACACGATAGAGACCGCTCAGAAGCCAGGCAATCAGTAGCAAAACGACAAGCGCAATACCACCGGCGCCTCCTGCGACGCCTCGACCGCCACTTCCACCGCCGCCTAATATGCCTTCGAAGCGCTTCTGCCAGTAACGGGCAATCTGATCGAGATCGTTTGGCTGGTCGTCATCCCGCTTCCACGGGTCGCGACCATTACCGGGTTCATTTTTAGCCATAAGTCCTTACTTCTACTCGTTTGCTGCAGTTGCTGCCGTCGCCACTTCCGGCGTCGGCTCCAGTTGTTCGTCGTTAAGATTTTCACTCTTGAGGAATCGTCGCAAGTCCTTTTCCGACATGCGCAAATTCAGTGTCCAGCTGCCGTCCTCGTCAACCACTTCGTTCAAAACCGCACCAAGCTCGTACAGCTTCGCACGCTGTCGCCCCTGGGCAGACCCGAGGTGAATGGTCCGACGCGTCTTCTTGCGGCGCAATCGATTGGCAATTGCGTCCTTGAGCAGCGGCAAGCCCTCGCCGGTCACCGCCGACAGCCAGACCGCACGACCGGCGCCCTCGCGATTATTGTTGACCCGTGGCTTTCGATCCAGTTTGTCGATCTTATTGTACACACGAATCTGCGGCACCTGATCCGCATCCAACTGTTTCAGAACCGAATTCACCTGGCGAACGCGTTGCCAGCGATTCGGGTCACTCGCGTCGATCAGGTGCAGGATCAGATCCGCTTCGCGCGCTTCCTGCAACGTGGATCGGAATGCGGCAACCAGTTCGTGTGGCAAATCGCGAACAAATCCTACCGTATCGGCCAGCACGACGTGCTGGCCGTCCGGCAAGTCAAGGCGTCTGACGGTCGGGTCCAGCGTCGCAAACAACTGATCCTGGACATAGACGCCTGCATCGGTCAGCGCATTGAACAGGGTGGATTTTCCCGCGTTGGTGTAACCGACCAGCGCAACGGTCGGCGTTTCTGCCTTCATGCGATTGCGACGGTTCATCGCGCGGCGCGTATCGACTGTCTCGAGACGCTCGTTAAGCTGTCGTATCCGGTTGCCAATCAGCCGTCGGTCAGTTTCGAGCTGCGTTTCACCAGGACCACGCAGGCCAATACCGCCCTTCTGGCGCTCAAGGTGGGTCCAGCCGCGAACCAGCCGCGTCGAGAGGTGCTTGAGCTGCGCCAGTTCGACCTGCAGCTTGCCCTCAAAACTCCGTGCGCGCTGTGCGAAGATATCGAGGATCAGTCCAGCGCGATCCAGTACCCGGCACTGAAGTTCACGCTCCAGGTTACGTTCCTGGCTGGGACTCAGCGACGCACAGGAAATGACCAGATCAGCGTCGTATTGCTGAATCAGTGCCTTGAGATCCTGGACTTTCCCCTTGCCAATGAAAAAACGCGGGTCCGGACGCTTGCGTGTCGACATCAGCTCGGCTGCAATCACAGCGCCCGCTGAAATTGCCAGCTCGGCAAACTCCTCGCGTTCGGACTTTTCAGGTAGGCCCTCGGGACTCGCATGGACAAGAATTGCTCGCTCGCCACTTTGCGGTCGTTCAAACAAATACCACCTCCTGACGAGGTAGCATCACTGCAGAATTACTCGTCGTCTTCTCCATCGTCGTCATCCGGCATCGGAAGGCGAACATTTCTGGACGGCACGACTGTCGATATTGCATGTTTGTAAACCATTTGATTAACACTGTTTTTCAGTAAGACCACAAATTGGTCAAATGAATCCACTTGTCCTTGCAATTTAATGCCGTTGACCAGGTAGATGGAAACCGGGACTTTTTCCTTACGCAAAATATTGAGAAACGGGTCTTGCAATGTCTGCCCTTTAGCCACGATTGGGTCTCCTTATTCTTGATTTTTTCTTTTTGAATTCCGCCGTCCGGTGGCGCCGGTTTGCCCATCGCAGAATTCAGCCTAAGCGTTCGAAAAGTCTAGCACATCGTTGTGGATTTCAGCCCAGATGTTCCATCAGATGAGTGGATATAGTCCCGATTGCGTCCGCTTCAAGCGGGTTGAGGCAAAACAGGTCTTTTTCCGATCGAAGCCAGGTCAACTGGCGCTTCGCCAGCTGCCGCGTGGCGAAAAGCGCCCGGTCGCGCGCTTCGTCGCGGGACATCTCGCCCTGCAGGTAGGACCAGAACTGACGGTAACCCACTGAACGCATGGAGGAACTTGACTGTTTCAGCCCCGGTCGTGCACGAAGCCTTTGTACCTCGTCCTCGAAACCGCCGGCGATCATGCGATCGAGTCGTTGCTCGATACGCTGATGCAGAATTCCCCGGGGCTCGATCACCAGCGCGATCTTGATGTAATCGATGTCCGGCAACCGGGCTTCGGACCGTGCGTTCTGCCATCGGCCTATCGGCTTGCCGCTGACGCGAAACACCTCCAGCGCCCGCTGAATCCGCTGGCTGTCATTGGGATTGAGGCGCGCTGCAACGTCCGGGTCGATCGCCGCGAGCTCGGCATGCATTGCAGGCCACCCCCGCTCGTTCGCCTCACGATCGATTTCCAGCCTTACGCCGGGGTCCGCCGGCGGCAAATCGGCCAATCCCTTGGTCAGCGCGCGAAAATACATCATCGTGCCACCGGCCAGCAACGGAACTCGACCCTTCGCCAGGCTCGATTCCATCGCCTGCTGCGCATCTCTGACGAAATCACCGGCGGAGTAGGCATCCTCAGGATCACGAATGTCGATGAGCTGGTGCGGTGCACGACGCAAGGTCTCTGTATCCGGCTTCGCCGTGCCGATATCCATGCCGCGATAGACGAGCGCGGAGTCCACACTGATGATATCGCAGGGAAAGCGCTCAGAAAGACTGATGGCGAGCTCGGTCTTGCCCGACGCGGTCGGCCCCATAAGCAGGATCGCCTTGTTGTTCACCGCAGAGTCTCAGCGTCCGCGCAAGAACAGGCGATCGAGTTCCGACATCGTAATGGCCGTCCACGTTGGTCGTCCGTGATTGCACTGATCGGCGTGCTCGGTGCGCTCCATTTCGCGAAGCAGCGCATTCATTTCATCGATGGTCAACAGGCGGTTGGCACGAATGGAACCATGACATGCCATGGTCGCCAGGGTGTCGTCACCAGCCTCTTCAATGCGGCTGCTAATGCCCGCCTCGGACAAATCGGACAGTACATCTCGCAACAGGGACTCAACGTCCGAGTCTTTGAGCAGTGCCGGTACCTCACGCACCATGACACTGCCCGGACCCGTCCGATCAACAACGAGTCCAAGCCTGCCCAGGACCTCGCCGCGTTCTTCAATCAGGTTGGCCTCACTCTCGGCGACGGCGATCGACTCCGGTACAAGCAGTGGCTGACGCACCAATGTCCTGTCGTGATAGCTCTTTTTCAGTTTTTCGTAGGCGATACGCTCATGCGCTGCGTGCATGTCAACAACGACCAGGCCGTCTTTGTTTTCCGCCAGAATGTACACGCCTGCGAGCTGCGCAACTGCGAAACCCAGTGGCGGGACCTCGTTTGCGTTCTCGGGAACATCCGCCAGCGACGGCGCCGTTGCCATCGCTCGATAGGTGGCGAGAGTTTCCCGCACTGCAGACGATACAGGGCGCGACTGAAGCGACATCGAGCCCTGGTGAAAAACCGATTCTCGAGTCATCGGGATCGGCGCAAGGTCATGACCTCCGGGCCGGGTATCCTTGAGCGCAGCCCCGACAGATTGTGCCACCACCCCATGAACGCGGCGCCCATCTCGAAAACGAACCTCGTGCTTTGCCGGGTGCGCATTGGCGTCGACGCCGGTCGGGTCCATGGTCAGGTTGAGTACATAGGCCGGAAATCGTCCGTGAAACAAGACGTCGCGATACGCATGACGCACCGCATGTGCCAGGGTCTTGTCGGTCACGCTACGACCGTTGACAAACCAGTACTGCATATCAGGCTGGCTGCGGTTAAATGTCGGCAGACCGATCCAGCCGTTTAGTGCGATGCCCTCCACCTCGCGCTCCAGGAAAACGCATTGCTCTGCAAACGCCGCACCGCAGATCTTGGCGATGCGCTGACGCTGCTCATCGATGGTCTTTGCAGCTGGTGTCTGCAGAACGCTGCGCTGATTGTGCGTCAACGTAAAGTCGATCTCCGGTCGCGACAGGGCCAGTCGCCGAAACCACTTTTCAATGTGGCCGAATTCTGTTCGTTCCGTGCGAAGAAAGCGGCGACGCGCCGGAGTATTGTAGAAAAGATCATGTACCTCGACAGTGGTCCCTGTCGGGTGCGCCGCCGGCATGGCCTCGCTTATCGTCCCGCCGTTGGCTTCGATCAGCCAGGCGGAATCGTGACCGGCGGCCCGTGAACACAGTGTAAGCCGTGCCACCGATGCGATACTGGGTAAGGCCTCACCCCGAAAACCCAGGGAGGCAACGGCCTCCAGATCATCGAGGCTGGATATTTTGCTGGTGGCATGCCGTGACAGCGACAGCGCTATTTCATCCCTGGCTATCCCGTTACCGTCGTCGCGAATTCGGATCAGCTTTTGCCCGCCGGCGACAACATCGACTTGCACCGCGCGCGCGCCAGCGTCGAGACTGTTTTCGACCAACTCCTTGACGACGGACGCGGGGCGTTCAACAACCTCGCCGGCGGCGATCTGGTTAATCAGGTGATCGGGAAGTTGCTGGATTGGCATCGCGGCAGACTGGAAGTTCAATCGGCCATTTTTTCAAATCCACGGACAAAAGTCTCGCCTGACCGGGAGGCGATTGATCCAGAGCGGTGTATTCGGCGCTAGCCGCCGGTAAATACCGGGATATTCAGCGTTTGGCCGATACGAATATTATCCGTCGACAGTTTGTTTGCCTGCCGAATTGCGGCAGGGCTGACATTGTAGCGCTCGGCAATTTCGGAAATCGTGTCGCCGCGCGAGATTACGTAACGGACCTGCTTTGTCGGCGTGCGGCGCAGTTCCATTGCGATCTTCGTATCCGGTGGCGGGTTGGTGTAATAGTAATCGCGGATGCCGGCAAGTATTGCGCTTGCCAGGCGGCCCTGGTGTCCGCGGTCGCGCAACTTGTTTTCTTCCGATGCATTCGAAATGAATCCGGTCTCGACAAGAATCGACGGCATTTCCGCAGAGGTTAGTACGAGAATCTCTTGTTGCTTCACCGATTTGGTGTGCATCTTCGCGACCCGGCTCATCTGGCGACTGACCTTGCCGCCAACGTCCAGGCTGGCGCTGAGCGCCGCGTTTTGCGACAAGTCGAACAGTACCGATGCCAGCACGCTGTCTTTGTCGTGCAGCGATACGCCACCGACACTGACCGGCGCCCTTTCCCGCTGCTGCATTGTTCGCGCCGCTTTCTTGCCCGCGCCAACCAGATTCAAGGCAAGTACCGAGGCACCACTGGCGCTACGATCCTTGAATGCATCCGCGTGAACCGAAACGAACAAGTCCGCCTTGGCTTTGCTTGCAATGGCCATGCGTTCATTGTGTTCGACAAACACATCACGGTCGCGAATCAGGACTGCACTCATTCCGGGTTCGGCATTAATAATCCGCGCGAGCGCCTTGCTGATATCGAGCGCGATGTCTTTCTCTTTCGATCGCTTGCCCAACGCACCGGGGTCGTGCCCGCCGTGCCCGGCGTCAATCGCAATCACGATGTCGCGCCCCGGTCGGTAGCCTTCCGAGGCCCGCTTGACCGGTTCGAGGTTACCGGCACGATGCAGGTCGATCACCAGTCGATCGCCGTATTGCTGATTCGGCCCCGCGGTAAAACTGCGTGAGCGAACGGCCTGTGCGAGGTCGAGAACCACGCGCAACTGGCCATTGGAGCGTACCGCACTGCGGATGGAACGAACGGCGCCGACTCCCTGCGGCAGTCTTGACAATGAACTGGCCAGTCGACTGTCTTTCAAATCGATGACCAGCCGGTCGGGCCCGCGCAGCGTGAAGATGTTGTGATCGACGGATCGGCTGAGATCCAGGACGACACGTGTTTTGTCGTTTTCCGACCAAATACGGACATTTTCGACCGTTGAACCGGCATTTGCGGCGGCACTGAACAGCGCAAACAGGGAAAACAATGTCAGTTGCATACGGATCATGAAAAAACGCAATGGCCTTCGCTGGATTATGTCCGACGAGTATACAAACCTTGCGGCAAAATCCAAGAGTTTTCACTTCAATATTATGAAGATACCGGACTTAGTTAATCTTCTGAATCAAAGCTCGCCCACGTTCGCTGAGCCCGCTGGCACAAACGGTTCGTCCGCTGACTTCGTAGCTGAACGCGAGATCGAGGTCGGCCCGCGCGACGATGCCCGGCGCCCGCTCAGGCCATTCAATCAGGCAGCAACCATCGTCCAGTTCGTCAAGCCCCAGGTAATGGAGCTCATCCTCGCTTGAAACTCGATATAAATCAATGTGATAAAAGAGCCCTGTCGACAGCGTGTAGGGTTCGACCAGCGTATAGGTCGGACTCGGAACCGTCCCCTGGTGACCCGCCGCTCGAATAAACGCGCGTGCAAAGGTGGATTTCCCCGCGCCGAGTTCGCCGCGGAGCAGCAAGGTCCACCCGGCAACGTCGGACGCCAGGGCGCGGTAAACCGCCTCGGCGAATGCAATTGTCGCCTGCTCATCTGCCAGGTGCCGTTTCATGGATTGGCAACCCGGCGCAGCGCGTGGATGACCTCGGAGGCAAGCATGCCGCGCTCACCGCCAACGGCAGCGAG
>DDIP01000225.1:0-1412 GCA_002338605.1 Proteobacteria bacterium UBA1847
AAAACTCGGTCGCGGCGGCTACAGCGTGCAGGCGGAAATCGATCTGCATGGCATGACACTGGCCGAAGCCAAATTGCGGTTGCGCGATTTCATCGACTACAGCGCAAAACGCGGTCATCTGTGCGTCCGGGTTGTGCATGGCAAGGGATTGGGTTCGGGCGAGCGGGGTCCGGTACTGAAAGGCGCTGTGAATCACTGGTTGCGCCGCTTCGACCCCGTGCTCGCGTTTGTTTCAACGCGGCAAGTTGATGGCGGCACGGGCGCGGTCTATGTCTTGCTTGAGCGCGCCTGGGCCGACTCAGGCGAAGGCCGGTAGCGCCTGTCGCCAGTCGGCACGGACGGGTGAGCAGCGCCAGCCGGAAAGATGTGGTCTGCTAATCAACCTGTTCGCTCCCGCTACTGATCGTCGTTGAGGAAGAAACCACCGGACTCATCACCGTCAAGAAGTGACTTTGCCTCGACACCATCGGTCCACATGTAGCCTTTGGCCGATACACCGCCATCGGTCCACATGTAGCCCTTCGCACTCACGCCACCATCTGTCCACATGTAGCCGGTTGCAGTTACGCCGCTCGCATCCGTGAACTGCGCACCGCTCGCCCAGTTCAGGCCATTGTTGAACAGGTAGGCCGCACCCCAGGTATCGTCACCCCACAGAGTTGCAGTATCTTCAACCAGGACCGTGTTGCTGCTGTCGTCGAAGATCATCAAGGGTGACAGCGCTTCGCCGCTGACTACACCCGCATCATTCAATGCTGCATCGATGTCCAGCAGGCCAGCGCCGCTTTCGCTTGGGTCAGCATCGATTTTACGCGCCGAACGCATCAATCGGGCTTTCACTGTCGCCGGCGTCAGGGATGGATCCTTGTCGAGCATGCGAGCAACGGCGGCAGTCACAAAGGGTGTCGCCATGCTGGTACCTGACATTTCCAGATGATCGCCGGAACAAACCAGGAGCAGGCACGGCATCAAACGGCTGGATAATTTGATCGCCAGTTTCGAATCGCTCGGGATGGCCGCAACTATGCGATTGCCCGGGGCCACCAGGTCCGGCTTCAGTACGTAGTCCCCGATCGTCGGACCTTGTGACGAGAACGAAGATACGTAGTCATCGGAAAAATCCGTACCCGTCGCATTGTCGGTCAGTGAACCAACTGTAATTACCTTGCGCGAATTACCCGGACTGTTCACTGTCATGCTTCCGGAATAACCGTCATTGCCTGCGGCGACGACCACGACAAAGCCGGCATCCCACAATCTTTCGACAGCGAGTACCAGGGGATCCGTCGTGTTGGATTCTGAAATTCCCTTGCCCAGTGACAGGTTAACGACACGAATATCGAAATAGCTGCCGTACGTCAGCAACCAGTCGAGTGCTGCCATCACATCGGACATCGAGCCGCCACCGTCCT
>DDIP01000225.1:1525-14877 GCA_002338605.1 Proteobacteria bacterium UBA1847
CCACCGTCCCTATCCAGTACCTGCAGCGCGAGTACTTTCGCGCCAGATGCCGAGCCCTTGAACTGACTACCCGATTGTGATCCCTGGCCACTCAACACGCCGGCAACATGGGTGCCATGCCCGAACTTGTCCTCGCGAATGCCGTCGTTGTAGGCAGTTATTTGATCGCCTGCGATCGTCGGCACCGGATACGCACCGTTGACAAACGAGTACTGCAGAATATTGCTGTCGAGATCCGGGTGCTGTGAAACGCCGGAGTCGAGGACCGCGATCCCAATATCTGTTCCTTCATAGCCCCCGTTTGACGAACCGGTGACGGGCAGATTCGCCGCCTGCCGGGATGACAGCGACGTTGCCGACATCTCATCATCAATGGAAAGCCAATCGACGTTGTCGTCGCTGGCCAATAGCTCCAGGGACGTGACAGGGATTCTTATCGCACGCATGTTCAGGTGCACGTAGCTGCGGACCACTTCGCCGCCCAAAGAATTCACGTACTCATCGTCGAAGAGCTCGGGACGCTGGTCGTAGCGAACGACGAGTTCGGCGTCGCCGCCGGCACCGGCTGCGAGCAAAGCAGCGACCGAAGCGCTCATTTTGTCACGTGGCGTCTGCTGGTTTTTCGCCGCGCTGCCCGGATCGTCAGGTACAAGCTTCGTTTTGGCCGCTTCGCCAGGCTGATTCAAAGCTGACAACATCGGAATATCGAAAGGATCGGCACTGATATCGTCAACCGGGGCCTCGATCGGCATATCACCGGAAACCGGGCCATCAATGGCTGTGTCTGCTTTGGCAGAGTAACCATTGTCCGTCACAACAGAAATCGGGATTGCCGCAAGAGCGGCAGCGGTCGATTCAGGTGACGTCACCACGGAATGACTCGTCGTATCCGAATCATAGCTTGCCAGTAGCAGGCCGATTGCTGCTGCTGTCGCCAGAAATTTTCCTGTCATGGTCGGTTTCGCTTTTGTTGATGTTGGCATTGTCATTGTCCTCGCCTCAGCCCACGCTGCTTAAGCGCAAGGGAGCAAATTGCTCGTCGGCGTCAGACGAGAATGTTTTCAGCTTGCCAGCGCGCCGCGCGGCAAAAAGCAGGGATGTCGGCTCGACGGAGCCTTGCGTGAATTCGAAGCTGGATGTGGCCTCAGTCGGACTAAGCATGCCGACCCACGCATTGCGCTTCTTCTTGGCCTCGTACATCAGGCCGTCCGCCAGGCTGATGATGTGATCCAGACTCGACTCGTCTGCACCTGACTTGAACAGCGGGTAGGCAACGAAGCCTATCGAGCAGGTCGTGCGTACAATTTGGCCATCGCTGAGCGTGAAGTTGCTCGAGGCAACGTTCGAGCGGATACGCTCGGCGAGTTGTTCCGCCTCTTCCGGTCGCGTTTGCTTGGCGATGACGACAAACTCGTCTCCACCCCAGCGAATCACAAAGTCGGAACGACGACAGATCCGCAGCAGTACATCGCGCAGCTGTAGCAACATGTCGTCGCCAGCCGCGTGGCCATAGGTGTCGTTGATCGGCTTGAAGTTATCCAGGTCGATCATCATGAAGACCAGTTCCGAGACATCCTGCATGTCCATACCGCCGCGCTCATTCGCCTTGCGCCGCTGAATCAGGTCCAGATCACGGGACACTTCCTCGAAGACGAAGCGACGGTTGCGCAATCCGGTCAGTGGATCGCTGAGACTGCTCTCCTGCAGGGCTTCATTTAAGACTCGCAGCTGCTTGTTCTTGTCCAGAAGCTTTTCGGTACGCGACATGACTTCGAGTTCCAGTTTCTGGCTGTACTCTTCTTCGCGTCGAATTTTGCGCCGATGACCAAGCCACAGGCTGACAGCCAGCTGTGCAAACAGCGCGAAATAGCCCAGGTAAGCCCACCATGTGTCCCACGGTGCTGCGGAGACATGCACCGGCAATGCAAGACCCGCCTCATTCCAGACGCCCTCACTATTTGCCGCTTTCACCCGCAGCAGGTAATTGCCATCATCGAGGTCAGTGTAGGTGGCTGTACGTCGGTTACCCAGGTCGATCCAGTCCTTGTCGAATCCTTCGAGCTTGTACATGTATCGATTCTGCTCCGGCGCAACGAAATCCAAAGCTGAAAACTCGAAGCTTACCGTGTCGTCTTTCCAGCTAAGCTCAACGGCTTGGGCGTCTTCCGTCGGCAATCCGGACTTCTGCCGATCGCCACCGTTAAAGAACCCGGTGAGTGCTACCAGAGGAACAACGGTGGCGGCGCGAATATCGTCGGGTTGAAATGCATTGAATCCGTTATGGCCGCCGAAAAACAATTCACCGCTCTGGCTGCGGTAGTGCGCGCCGAAGTTGAATTCTTCCGATTGCAGACCATCCGCCAGGTGCAGGGTCTTGATTTCATTCGTTTCTGGATTGAACCGATTGATTCCGTAGTTGGTGCTTAACCAGACCTGGCCGGATTCATCAAACTGCACACCGTAGATGACATCGTTCGACAGCCCATCGGTCTGTGAAATATTCTTGAATTTTATTGATGCCGGATCAGCGCTGTCACCCACTGCTTTGTCCAGGCCACCGCCTTGCGTACCAATCCAGACATTGTCGTGCGCATCGATATTGACGGCATACACGGTGTCGGCAGCGAGAGACGTAATACTGTCAGGATCGTGGCGAAAATGACTGAAACGCTGCGACTTGCGGTTGAACAGATTCAAACCCCCGGCGTCTGTACCGATCCACAGGTTGCCCTTGCTGTCTTCGGCAAAACTCGTGATTCGGTCGCTGCTGATCGAGTGCGGATCATCCGGGTTGGGTGCAAACCGTTGAAACTGACTCGTTACCGGATCGAAACGACTGATGCCACCGCCGAAGGTACCGACCCATACACGGCCGTCACGATCTTCGAACATTGACATGATGCCGTTGGCGCTGAGGCTCGTGGGATCGTCGGCGTCATGCCTGAAGTTGATTGACGTGCCCGTTTTGGGATTGAGGCGAGTGATGCCGTGCATCATTGTGCCTACCCAGATATTTCCCGCACGATCATGCATCAGGCTCATCACGCGATCGCCTGCAATCCGGTATTTGCCCTCGGCATCGCTGCGATAGCGGGCAATTTCACCGCTGCTACGATCGATTGCATTGAGGCCGTCGCCGAAAGTACCTACCCACAAGGTGCCGGCACCATCATCGAGAAAAGCCATGACGTTTGGCTGCTGGTCACCGCTGGTCGAAATCTCTTTTGCCGGCTCGTAGCCGTAGAACCACGATCGCGGATTCCATTTGTTGACGCCGTGCGACTTGGTTCCGACCCACAGCAGGCCGCTTCGGTCCTGGTAAATGGACGAGATATCGTTATCCGCAAGGCTGGAATGGTCTTCAGCATCCGCCATGTATCGAACAACGCTGCCCGATGTACGATTGACAAGATTCAGACCCGCCGTTGTGCCGACCCACAGTCGGCCATCACTGTCTTCAAATACGCTGGATACGCGATCGCCCGAGAGCGTGCTTGTGTCGTCAGGACTGTGCCGGTAACGGTCGATCGATTTCGTCTCCCGATCAAAACGGACGAGTCCATGCCCGTAGGTGCCGATCCAGAGCCGACCGTCGCGGTCTTCGGCCACGCTGCGTACACTCTGGCCCGCAAGTGCCGCAGTAATTTCAGGTTGAGCGATGATTCTGCCCGACCCGGGTTCGATGACCACCAGTCCGTGATCACCGCCGACCCAAAGATTGCCGACGGAATCCTGTTCGAACGAAAAGACAGTGCCGGAAAGGTCGTCAACGCCAAGTTCAACCCGTTCGAATTTTCCTGACTTCGGATCCAGACGATCCAGGCCTGCGCCACGTGTTCCGATCCAGACGACACCGGCGTCATCAACATGCAGGGTTCGAATGACGTTGCTGCCGATACTGTTCGACGTGCTGGAGTCGTGCCGGTACGTCTTGACGCTGCCGGATTCCCGGTTCAGGTTCGCAAGTCCACCACCGTTGGTCGCGAGCCACAGACTGCCGTCCCTGCCTTCCGCAATATCAAAAATAAAATCATTGGTCAGCGCGTCGGGATTGCCACGTTCACGCTTGAAGTAGTGAAACTTGTAACCGTCGTAACGATTCAGGCCGTTCTCTGTAGCAAACCACATCAGACCATCGGAGTCCTGCAAGACACTGAGAACGTTGCTCTGTGACAGGCCGTCGTTGAGTGTCAGGTGCCCGAAGCGCATTGGGTGGTGTTGGTCTTCAGCGCTGAAAACCGCCGGGCTGGTACCAAGCCCCAGCAGCAGTAGTATGGATGCACGAATCAGTCGTGCCGCAAATGGTTTCTCGACGCCCCGCATGATCAGGAGCCCCTCAGGTCAGTTGCCAAAAACATAATGCTTCGTCCCGAAATACCAGGACGCCATTAGGCGGGATTGAGCGCCACAGCGCGCCGATAGGCTTCCGCGCGGGCTGCAGAAAAGTGTGACGTGGTTCAAATAATGGGCTGGTTAAACCGCGGCCGATCGCTCAATTACGTCGCGTTTTTCGATACGAATTCGGCGAAACCCTGGGGATCGAGCGGTTTTGCCGCATAGAACCCCTGGTAGCAGTCACAGCCGAACTCACGCAGGATTTGCAGCTGCTCCTCGGTCTCAACGCCTTCCGCGACAACGATCAGTTGCAGTCGCTGCCCCAGCGCGATCATTGCCGAGGCGATAGCGACATCCTTGCCCTCGACCGCGATTCCCGCAACGTAGGAGCGGTCGATCTTCAGCACATCGACTGGCAACTCCTTTAGGTAGGCAATCGCTGAATCGCCTGTACCGAAGTCGTCGATCGACAATCGAACGCCGAGCGATTTGAGACCACGCAGTTGCGAGACGACATCTTCGTCGCCCGACAGTACGCCGCGTTCGCTGATTTCCAACTCAAGGTCGCTTGCGTCGAGACCCTGGTCGCGCAGTATACGATGCACGACACTGCCAAATGTACTGCTCATCAGTTGAGCTTTTGCAACATTAACGCAGATATACGGTATCGATAGCCCCTCGTTTCGCCATGCTGCCAGTTGCCGACATGCGAGCTCAAGCGCGTATTCGCCCATACGAATCATCAGGCCGGACTCTTCTGCAATCACGACAAACTCATCCGGTGGAATCAGGGAATTATCCGGTTGTCGCCATCGCAATAATGCTTCGACCGAGCGCAGTTGGCCGCTCTTCACGTCGATTATCGGCTGATAGGCCAGAGACAGCTCCCGGCGTTCCAGGGATTCGTGCAGCATGTTTTCCAGGCGAAGTTTGCGAGCTGCGGCCAGGTCAGTCGCCGCACAGTGAAATTTGAATCCGCCGCCACGACTTTGAGCATCACGCATCGCATTGTCGGCACGCTGCAATAATTTGTCTACGCCGTCGGCGTCCTGCGGATACATTGCGACGCCAAGACACGCGGACAGATGGACAACCTGCCCCTGGATTTCGATCGGGCGCGACAGTGTCTCGAGCAAATGGGACTGAAAACTCTGTATCGAGTCGCTGCCTTCCCGCACCGTCATCAGCAATCCGAACCGGAATTGATCCAGAACGCCAATTGCGGCCGTTCGCAAGCCGGGCTGATCCGGGTCAGCGGCCACCGATGCCGACTTGAGACAGCCAACGAGCTTGCGCCCGATCTCTGTCAGTACCCGATCGGCCTGCTCCTGCCCCATCGCCTCGATGACCAGCCGAAAGCGAGTGAATCCGACGACGAAGACAGCCAGTGTCGAGCCGTCGCGATCGCTGCCGCGCATTGCTCGACGCAGCAAATCGACGAACTTGACCTTGTTAGGCAAGCCGGTTACTGGCTCAAACCGCTCCTGGCTGCGGAGACGCTGTCGAGCGACATTTGCCAGGTCAAGTGCTTCCTGCAGGGCCTGGTTCGCTTCGTCAAATGCGGACTTCGTGCTTTTCAGTTGCAGGGCGTTGCCGGCTCGTCTGGCGATGGCCTGCCAGTCAAATGGTTTGCGCGCGACATCGAATACCTCGGTATCCAGCGCAGCCTTCGTTTCACGCGCGTTTCCGCAGAGCACGATGATAAAAGCACCGATATCGGCGGCGTCCTGCAGTACAGTAAATAGCGCCGCGCCGCTGGCATCTGTCAGGCTTGCTTCGACGACGATGATCTCGGGTGACATCGATCGCACAATCTCGAGACCGTTCGCAGGATCCGAGGCAACGGTAACCTGCATGTTTGATTGACTCAGCCACCGGGGGCCCCATTTCTTGGCATCGCTGTCGCGGCATAGGAATAACGCTGTACCGGCCGATTCCTCAAACGCGTCGTCAACGGTATCAACCGGAATGGAGAGACGCTTGAGCGCCGTCGTCATGTCCGCCGGATCCGGTTCGTTTTCCACGCTCGCCTTCGTCACGGCGCACCCCGGGACTGCGTGCCATGCGCCGCTGGTCTCTTCAGGTAGGCGAGCGTCTCGCTGCCTGTCATCGGCAGGCTAAACAGGAATCCCTGAAGATAGTGGCAACCGAGATTTTCGAGGAAGTCCGCCTGGTAATCGGTTTCAATTCCTTCGGCAACCACTTCGATGCCCAGTTTTTGGGCCATCGCGATGGCCGCGGCGCACGCCGACCGATCACACTCATTGGTTTCGAGGTTGGCGATAAACGTGTTGTCGATTTTCAGGGCATCGACCGGACTTTGCGACAAGTGCGCGAGCGAACAGGTACCGATACCGTAGTCGTCGACGACAATTCGTATGCCGAGTTCTTTCAGCCGCCTGCAGGTCGAAAAGCCGGATTGCACTTCTCGAAAAAGCATTTGTTCCTTGATCTCGAAATCCAGATCACCAGGCCCGACGCCCGCTTCCCTGGTTGCTCTCTCAATTCGTTCGACGATGCCCTCGCTGACGAACTCCTGGGATGACAGATTGATGGCCAGCCGAATGTCGGCCTGGCCTGCATCACGCCATTGCCTGAGTGTCTCGCATGCCTGTCGGAATACCCAATCGCCGATTGGCAGGATCAAACCTGTGCGCTCTGCAACTCGTACGATCTTCCGGATTGGCTGGGTGCCAAGAACAGCGTCTGGCCACCGAAGCAACGCCTCGACCGTTCGCGTTTCCCTGGTTTTCGCATCAACGATCGGCAGGAAATTAAGGTCATAGTCCCCACGCTCAAGCGCAGATCGCAATTCAACCTCAAGATCGGTTCGCTGTAGCGTGCGCAAGCGCACTGTCCCCGAATGAAAACGGTAATCGGCCTTCGAATCAATTCGCGCGTCCTGCATGGCAGCCACGGCATTTTCGTAGAGAGCCGCAGCATCGGTGCCATCTTGAGGGAACAACGCAATGCCGGCGCAGGCACGAACCGAAACGGCCCGGCCGGCAATATCAACCGGCAGTTTGAGATCGGCAATGAGCCGGGCTGCAACCGCTTCGGCATCCTCGCCATTCTCAATACTCGGAAGTACAACGCAAAACTGGCGATAGTCCGTACGCGCCGCAACAGAATAGCGTTCGAAGTCATTGCGGGAATCGTTATTGGAACCTCGCAAGTGCCGGGTCATTCGACCCGCGAGTTGTTTCAGAACCTCGTCCTGCTGCCCGGAATTCAGCGCGTAACCGTGGTCATCGAATTCACCAACGTGAATGCTGATCACGGCGGACCGACCCTCTTTCAGTCGCTGGATGTCCGTAATTTTTTGCAGTTCGGAAAACAGGTACTCGCGATTCGGCAGCTTCGTCGCATCGTCTGTGAAAGCCAGGTGCTCGGCCCTGGACAAAGCCTGTCGTTGTTCCGACAAGTCACGAACAATCAGTAACAGGCGATCGCGCCCGCGAGGAACAAACAGGAATTCGTTCAGCGCACAGTCAGTGGATTCCGCCTCGAAGCTGCAAGACCGTCGATCACGAAGCGCTCGCCGCAGGTAATGACGAACCCGATCAGAGAGGTCCTGTGGCCAGAGATTATCGATCGTTGCTAGCTCCACGCCACGGCCCAGCAGACTTGCATATTCGTCAGGTGCTTCGGTGGTGCTGCAAATCATCCCCGCCTGATTTACAACCAGGATCAAATTCGCTTTGTCTTGCCGACTGTCGTCGATTGTCATTGAATCGGAGTCGCTCATCCAACACCGGGCCCACTCGCCTGAACGTGGCCGGGATTATCACCCTCCGATTTGCGCTCAGTCACATATATCTGCTGGATATGAGACCTGCATCAAGGTTTCGTGGAAATCGTTGCGATCTCGCGCAGAACCGACGTCGCGAAGGCGCCGCGACCGAGCGCAAATGACAGCATGATCCCGTCATTGGCATCGTGCGCCTGAAGGTCTCGGACCCTGAGCCGCAAACTTCGACTGCCGGGTTTGACGCGTGCCTTGTCGAACGCCTTTTGCCAGCGCTCGTTTCTACAGTCCGATCCCTCGCCCGGCAATTGTGCGGCCGGATGAATGTCCAGTTCCCGACAGCGTAGTTCCAGTTCCTGATCAGGTTCCGCGATTGAAAACACGCTGCCAGTGCCATCGAGGTTCGCGATGTCGCCGTGCAGTAGTCGATTCCAGCTGCCGTCCAGAACGCGCTGATGTAAGACCTCATTGAACAGGAACGAACGCGCGCTCGAAATCGCGATACTGCGCTTGTGGCGCGGCAGTCGCTTGCCGCGGGCCCAGGTGTCGGCAAGACTCAGGTTTGCACCCTCCCGACCGAAACGCTGCGGTCCGAAATAATTGGGTACGCCCTGCTCCGAGATCGAAGCCAGCCGTTCATCGATGGGCACCGACCCTACCTCAGGACCGCGCAGGACGATCCGAAAGTGATTGGCTTTGTGTGCACCACGACGGAGCTTTTTCGAATGCCGCTGCACGTCGAGCACCGTGACACCATCGACGTCGAGTGATGCCCAGTCGGCCGAATGCCAGCGCGGTACGCTGAACCATTGCCGGGTAATTGCGTCACGATCCTTAAGACCGGAATAGCCGACGTCCTTCGCGGCGACCCCGGCAAACTTCGCCAGTTGCCGCGCGAGCCATTCGGTGTTCGTGCCGGTCTTTTCGAGGTACAGAAAGTCGTGCTCACCGGCACCGTCGAAGTCGTAGCCAAGCTCTTCGGTAACATCGAAATCAGCGGGGGAACTGCGAATTGTTGCAGCGAACAGAGGCGATCCGTGCGCGCGAGCCCAATCGGGCAAGGACATGCGATTCTCCGGTGACCGATCTACCGCGAATTCGCAGCGACCGGCACCACCTGGTAGAAGGTTTCCTGCTTGCCGATCATGCCGAGGTCAGTTCTTGCGCGCTCTTCCGCCGCATCCCGGCCCTGCTTCAGGTTGATGACTTCGGCATCAAGCGCAGCATTGCGCTCACGCAATGAATCATTGAGAGCCCGCTGTTCGGCGACGGCTGAACGCAACTTCAGAGTTTTTCGATAGCCGTCGTCAGCGAACCAGAGCTTCGCCTGCAAGCCGAGCCCGGCGATCGCGATCAGTATCAATAGTCCCCGTGAACCGAACAAATCTTTTCCCCAATTCCGCCGATGCCAGGTAGCGTTTTACCGACACTTGACCGAGAACGCAGCGCGGGCGGCGTATCGTGCATCACCACCCAGTTCTTCTTCAATTCTCAGCAACTGGTTGTACTTGGCGACCCGATCCGATCGGGACAGTGATCCGGTCTTGATCTGCGTCGCCTGGGTGCCCACTGCAATATCGGCGATCGTGCTGTCCGAGGTTTCTCCCGAACGGTGCGAAATCACCGCGGTGTAGCCTGCTCTCTCTGCCATAGTAATCGCATCAAGAGTTTCGCTTAAGGTACCGATTTGGTTAGGCTTTATCAATATAGAATTGGCTATTTTTTCGTCGATACCGCGCTGCAGTATGTTGGTGTTGGTGACAAACAGGTCGTCGCCGACAAGCTGCACCCGCTCACCCAGTGCATCGGTCAGCACGCGCCAGCCCTCCCAGTCACTTTCGTCCATGCCGTCTTCGATCGTGATGATCGGGTAGGCATCGGCCAATTCGGCCAGGAATGCGCTGAATCCGGCTGCATCAAAGCGCCGGCCTTCGGATTCAAGTGTGTACACGCCGTCCCTGTAGAATTCCGAGCTGGCCACGTCGAGCCCCAGCAGGATATCGTCACCCGCCTTGAAGCCCGCCTGCTCTATGGCTGTCATGATCGTGTCGAGTGCGGCGCGATTCGACGGCAGGTCCGGGGCAAATCCGCCCTCGTCGCCGACCGCCGTATTCAATCCCTGTGAATTCAACACGCTTTTCAGGCTGTGGAAAATCTCCGCACCGTAACGCAGCGCCTCGGTAAAGTTGGGTGCGCCAACCGGCAGGATCATGAATTCCTGGATGTCGACGCTGTTGTTCGCGTGCGCGCCGCCATTAATGATGTTCATCATCGGCACCGGCATCGTCGTACTGTCGCCGAGGTGGCGAAATAATGATCTGCCTTTCGATACCGCCTCTGCCTTGGCGACGGCCAGCGAGATGGCGAGCAAGGCATTGGCGCCCAGCCGACTTTTGTTTTCGGTGCCATCAAGCTTGATCATCGTTGCGTCAACGGCGCGCTGGTCCGCGAACTCCTTGTCGATCAGCGCGTCCCGCAGCGCGGTATTGATATTGGCGACGGCGTTTTGAACGCCTTTGCCGAGGTAGCGAGACTTATCGCCATCCCGCAGCTCGACAGCTTCGCGCGTGCCGGTTGACGCGCCTGAGGGTACGCCTGCGCGGCCCGCACTGCCATCCGCCAGGGTCACATCGGCTTCCACGGTCGGATTGCCGCGCGAATCGAGAATCTCCCGACCGCGAATAGTACTGATTTTGATCATGGTTACTCCGAGTCCGGAACCCCGAGGCCGAAGTCAGCCTCCTGATAGCCCCTCTGTTTGACAATGCTGTCGATCGACAGCAGCGTTTTAAGCAAGTCTTTCATCTTGTCCAGTGGCCAGGCATTCGGCCCGTCGCTGAGTGCTTTGGACGGGTCCGGGTGCGTCTCCATGAAGAATCCGGCGACGCCTGCGGCCGCGGCGGCACGCGCGAGCACGGGAATAAACTCACGACGTCCTCCTGATGACGATCCCTGGCCACCCGGTAGCTGCACCGAATGCGTCGCATCGAATACTACCGGCGCGCCGGTGCCGCGCATGACGGCCAGACTGCGCATGTCAGAAACCAGGTTGTTGTAGCCAAAGGAAAAACCGCGTTCGCAGACCATGATCTGTTGATTGCCCGTCGACTTTGCCTTGTCGACGACGTTCTGCATTTCCCACGGCGACAGGAACTGGCCTTTCTTGATGTTCACCGGCAAGCCGGCAGCTGCCGTACGCAGGATGAAATTTGTCTGGCGGCAGAGAAATGCCGGCGTCTGCAGGACGTCAACGACGTCGGCGACCTCGTCCATCGGCGTGTCTTCGTGGACATCGGTCAGCACCGGCAGATTGAGCTGCTTTTTGACCTCGCTCAGGATTCTCAAGCCTTCCTCGATACCGGGGCCGCGGAAGCCATCGCGCGAGCTGCGATTCGCTTTGTCGAACGATGATTTGTAGATAAAGGGTATGCCGAGCTCCGCGCAGATCTCCTTGAGCGTCCCGGCCGTGTCCAGCGTCATTTGTTCGCTCTCGACCACGCAGGTGCCGGCGATCAGGAACATTGGCTGGTCGTTGCCGACAGAAAATCCGCACAGGTTCATGCTTCGACCGCCTCGGGCATTGCGCCTTCGCTGAACTTGCGAACGGCGCCAATGAAACTCTTGAACAACGGGTGGCCGTCGCGCGGATTGGAGGTGAATTCCGGGTGAAACTGGCTGGCCAGAAAAAACGGGTGGTCCGGAATTTCAACCATCTCGACCAGGTCATCGACCGACAGACCACTGAATCTCAGCCCCGCCTTCGACAGTACGTCACGGTAGTTGTTGTTGACTTCATAGCGATGTCGATGACGTTCTTCAATTTGAGTCTGGCCGTAGGCCTTCGCCGCCAGCGAGCCCTGCTCCAGCGTCACCGCCTGTGCACCGAGGCGCATCGTACCGCCCATATCCGATTCCTCGCTGCGCTCTTCCGTGCCACCGGTCTTGTCCCGCCATTCGGTAATCAACGCAATCACCGGATGCTCGGTATCGCGGTCAAACTCGGTACTCATG
Source organism: Proteobacteria bacterium UBA1847 (assembly GCA_002338605.1). Classification (GTDB taxonomy): domain Bacteria; phylum Pseudomonadota; class Gammaproteobacteria; order Steroidobacterales; family Woeseiaceae; genus UBA1847. The sequence continues at coordinate 13,620 of DDIP01000225.1, forward strand.
GCACCCTTGAGCCCGGCAAGATTGCGTGCCGCCTCGATCACGGCGACCTGCATGCCAAGGCAGATGCCGAGGTACGGAATACCGTTCTCACGCGCGTATCGAACCGCCTCAATTTTGCCTTCAATGCCGCGATCGCCAAAGCCGCCAGGCACAACAATGCCATCCATCCCGCGAAGGCAGTCGATACCGTTCTCCTCGATGTCGCGGGACTCGATGTAGGTGATATTGACCCGGGTGCGGTTGTGAATACCGCCGTGCTGCAAAGCTTCGACCAGCGAAATATAGGAATCCTTGAGGCCCATATACTTGCCGACCATCGCGATATTCACTTCGGCGGTCGGATTCTGGTTCGCTTCCACAATGGCCGCCCACTCGTGCAAGTCGGCGGGCGGCAAATCCAGCCCGAGCTGGCGCGTTACGATTTCATCCAGTCCCTGCTCGTGCATCATCGCCGGAATCTTGTACAGGTCGTCCGCGTCCCAGGCCGAAATCACCGCTTTCTGCTGCACATTGGTGAACAACGCGATCTTGCGGCGCTCTTCGTCGGGCAAGGGCTTTTCCGATCGGCAGACCAGGATGTCCGGCTGAATGCCGATCGAGCGCAATTCCTTGACCGAGTGCTGCGTCGGCTTGGTCTTGATTTCCGACGAGGTCGATATATACGGAACCAACGTCAGGTGAACGTAGACGACCCGGTCGTGACCGAGTTCGACGCCCATCTGGCGAATCGCCTCGAGAAACGGCAATGACTCGATGTCACCAACCGTGCCGCCAATCTCAACGAGGCAGATGTCCGCGTCACCGGCACCTTTCCTGATTCCGTCCTTGATCTCGTCGGTGATATGCGGAATGACCTGCACGGTCTTACCCAAAAATTCTCCCCTACGCTAATTTTCTATAACGCTTTGGTAGATTCTTCCTGTAGTTACATTGTTGGCCTGACTGGTGGGCTCCGCCAAAAAACGCTCATAATGCCCTAAATCCAAATCGGTTTCTGCACCGTCTTCAGTTACATAACATTCACCATGTTCGTACGGATTTAAGGTTCCCGGATCAACATTAATATAAGGATCTAATTTTTGAATAGTAACTCTGTAACCTTGTGCTTGAAGTAATTTTGCAAGAGACGCCGCAATAATCCCTTTTCCCAGAGATGACGTTACACCGCCTGTTACAAATATGTATTTGGTTGTTTTTATCATGTAGCGCTTATAAACGCAGGCAAATTTACAAAATTAAACTAGTTATTAAAGCATTG